>NZ_JAGGQS010000065.1:0-23659 GCF_018613175.1 Bacillus sp. ISL-47
GGGTTTTGTCCCAGCCTCTTTTTGTTTGCATTATAAGCAGTTTCAAAAATGGTGCCTGACCCCTCTGTCCTTAACGTATTATCGTAGCCGGGGTCAGGCACGATTATTATGAAAAGATAAATAAAATTTTAGGATTCTAAATATAAATATAAAATAATATCTTTTGATGGGAGAAAAAATAAAATGTATGTGTTTGATCAGGGAAGAATTTTAAAAGAATCCCAAGTTTCTGTTAGCATAAGAAATAAAGGATTAAATTATGGGTTGGGATGCATTGAGGGGATAAGGGCTTTTTGGAATGATAGACAAAACCAGCTATATATTTTCCGCATCAATGAACATTATCAGCGTTTCCACGAATCTGGAAAAACACTTCATATTCAAGTCCCTTTTTCAATAAACAACTTAATTGATTGGACGATTCAACTTTTAAGAAAAAATAATTTCCGGGAAGATGTCTATATTCGTCCCATTTGCTATAAAGGAGCAAATTTAATTGGTCCTGGTTTGGCTGATCCTTTTAATCGTGTAAGTATGTATTGCACTAAATTGGAATATAAACCAAAGCCGGCTTTAAGGGTTTCTATATCTTCATGGAACCGTCTGGGCAATAATGTTATTCCCCCTCAGGCAAAGTCAACAGGAGGATACTTAAACTCTGCTTTAGCTACTACGGAAGCCATTTTGAATGGTTTTGATGAAGCTATTTTTTTAACAGATAAGGGGCATGTATCTGAGGGACCAGGTGAAAATATTTTTATTATAAAAAACAATAAATTGATTACCCCTCCCATTTCCGATAACATACTAGCAGGAATTACGCGGGATACTGTTATAAAAATAGCAACAAACATATTAAAGATCCCTGTTTATGAACAAAGTTTATCAAGATCTGAAATTTACTCGTCGGATGAAGTTTTTTTTACAGGCACAGCAATAGGCATAAAGCCGATAATAACCATTGATAATAGAATAATAGGGAAAGGCACCGAAGGCGATACTACGAAATATCTCAGACTATATTATGAGGATATCGTCAGAGGAAACAATCCAAGTTTCCTAGGTTATTGTACACAGGTATATTAGCGGTTATGATTTATAGGGCCGAAAAGAAGGTGCCTGTCCTCTTGGTCATTAATGCATTAACGGAGCCACCTTAAACTTAACAGACAGTTTTTGGTTTTCAATTTCTGTATGCACCTTCCGCATTCAACATAATGTAAGAAACAATCACTCATGCTTTGATGCAGAAGGATTATTCAAAGTAAGACTAGCCTTTAAATAAAACAATCTCTTTAAGAATACCTCTTAACCCTATACCCTTCCACAGCAGCGGAGTTCCCATGTTTAAGGCTAAGCGTAAGGAAATAGGCAATTCCAAGCAGAGCGCAAATCATTCCAATTACTCCGATCCAGCCATAATAACTCCAGAAAAAACCGCCCAACCAGCCAATTATGCTGGAACCGGTATAATAGAAAAGCAAATACATTGAGGCCGCTTGTGCTCTTGTATGAGAAGGAGCTTCAGCGGCCACCCAGCCACTGGCAACAGTATGACCAGCAAAAAATCCAAACGCAAAAACGGCAATTCCCAGGACCTTGATAAATAGATAATCGTTTAATGTCAATAATGCTCCCAGCCCAGCAAGCGCCATCGCCCATGCTATTACCTGCGTTTGTGGATATCGATCCATCAGCTTTCCAAATACTACAGAACTGTACGTACCTCCCAAGGTGACAAGAAATAGGAAGCCCAAAATAGACTGGCTTAAACTATAAGGTTCTTCGGTTAAGGGGTAGCAAATGTAATTAAGCATTGTTACATATACTCCAATTAATATAAAACCCACACCGTAGAGATTTAACAATTTTTTGCTTCTCAAACTTTTTTTGATATTTGACTTCCAGTTTGTAAATGATAGGGTAGCCCGCTTAAGATTTGCAGGCTTCGGAAGAAAAATTCCAAACCATATACTACACAAGAAACTTATTAATCCTAATGTAAACAAGGCCACACCCCAAGAAAAATAGTCGGTTAAAACACCAACCCAAACCCGTCCCAGAACTCCGCCGACAGCTGTTCCGCCTATATAAATCCCCACCACTCCCCCAATACTTCGGGGAGAAAATTCTTCATTTAAATAAACCACTGCTGATGCTAAAAAACCAGAAAGGCTGAATCCAATCAGCATCCTTGTTGCAAGCAATAATTCAAAACTGTCACCCAGTGGAGAAAGCATAGTAAGCAATGAAGTGCTAAAAAGCGAAAAACTCATTACCCTTTTCCTTCCCCATCGATTCCCAACGATGGGTATAATCAGCATACTTAACGCAAGGGCAGCTGTTGTAAAAGAAATTGTAAAGCTTGCGTTCGATGGAGATACCTGATATTGCTCAGAAAAGACGCTAATCAGCGGCTGGGGACAGTATAAAATTGCGAATGTAACCATACTCCCCAAAAACATGCAGATTAATGCCTGCCGATAGGTCTTAGTCCCTCGTTCGATATAGCTCATAAAATAACATCCCTCTCCCAATAGTCGTTAATTAAATTTTACGCTTTACATTCATATAACTTCCAATTTATTATTAACATCAAATTAATACCTTTTTGTAATAAGTAAGTATTGGAGGAATACATTGTGGAATGGCAGCACCTTGTTTATTTTCAAACTGTTGCTCGTTTTCAGCATATGACCCGGGCAGCGGAGTCCCTTTCAATTTCTCAGCCAGCTTTAAGCAGGTCTATTTCACGCTTAGAGGAAGAGTTAGGCGTTCCTCTTTTTGAACGACAAGGCCGTTCTATTATATTAAATCGGTATGGGAGCCTTTTTTTGAAACGGGTGGATAATATTTTGACGGAATTCCAAGAAGGAAAACAAGAGATACAGGATTTGCTGCATCCAGAGTCGGGAGAGGTATCCCTGGGTTTTCTGCATACTCTTGGGACTCATTTGATTCCAGACTTGATTGGAACATTCCGTGAGTCACATCCAAATGTGAAATTCCAGCTCACTCAAAATAACTCAGGAGTGCTGCTGGAAAAATTGGAAGCGGGAGAAATCGATCTTTGCTTAGTATCCGCTAATGAAAGCAATGTGAGAGTTCAGTGGGAAAAGTTATGGTCAGAGGAACTCTTGGCCATCGTACCTGCCGGACACCCGCTGGGGAAAAGTAAGACTATCTTGTTATCTGAACTTAAAGGGGATTCCTTCATCCTGCTGAAAAAAGGCTACGGGCTAAGAAAAGTTACGGATGACTTGCTTGCAGAAGCTGGAATCGTACCGCGTGTAACGTTTGAGGGAGAAGAAGTTACAACTGTTGCAGGTCTAGTGGCTGAAGGGCTTGGAGTATCACTCATTCCTGACATTAAGGGGCTGGATTCAAGTAAAGTATGTAAAATTCCAGTCCACTGGCCAACATGCGAAAGGGTGATTGGAATGGCATGGCTCGAGGGGAAATACTTGAGTCCGGCTACCATACAATTTAAACAATTTGTAACAGATTATTTTAATAAACTATAGTCCTCTTTTCACAATTGTGCTGTAGATTCTATTCTTCTGAAGTATTTACTGCATTTGTCAACCGAATTACCAAATGCGTCTCATATGCCTTGTATATGGCCGAACAAACTGGTATTCGGGATGACTATAAAAGAAACTTTAATATCCATGAAGTGGATTCGAAAAAAGGGGTCTGTCCCCTCAGTCTGGTACCTCTAACCTAAATTTAAGTTCCGCCCCATTACCTAAGTAACAAGTTTATCTTGGGCCTGAAACGTAAAAAGGAGTAAACCATTATAGGGAAATGATTTACTCCTTTATCCAATGCTTTTGAGATTAGTTTTCTCTGATTGCTTGCTCGGTTACTTTGAAACTATTTGTTATTGGATTCTCTCTTTTAATACTTATTAACTGAACGTTTCTTCAGTATATTAGCAACAGTTTTTTCATAAGACTCCTGAAGCTCTTGTACGATTTCAACGGTTGTCTGCACCTTCTTGACACTATGAACGCCTTGTCCGGCTGAGAGAATATCCTTCCAGGCTTTAGCTTCTGTTTCGTTCATTTTGGAAAAGTCAACTTCTTCTTTCTTTGTTAAATGATTTGGATCCAATCCGGCAGCTCGAATACTCGGAATAAGGTAATTTGCATTTATCCCGCTAAAAGCATCCGTGTAAATAAGGTCTTCCATAGATGAATCAATCAGCATTTTTTGATATTGCTCATTTGCGAAACTTTCTGCAGCCGCAATAAATCTCGTACCCATATAGACAAAGTCTGCACCAAGAGCTTCTGCAGCCAGGAGATCTTGTCCATTGGAGATGCTTCCCGCTAGAACCGTTATCCCATCAAAAAATTCTTTAACGGCACTTAAAAAGGCGAATGGATTAAGCGTTCCGGCATGTCCCCCTGCACCATTGCAGACTAGTATGAGTCCATCAACTCCTCTCTTTACTGCCTTTCTTGCATAAAACAGATTAATAACATCTGAAAATACCAGCCCATTGTATTCATGTACAATTTTGACAACAGGGCTTGGATCACCTAATGACGTAATAACAATTGGGGGTTGAAATTTTTTAATTAACTTCAGATCCTCTTCATACCTTTTATTGGAAGGGTGGGCGATAAAATTGACGGCCCATGGAGCAATCTTTTTATGCGGGTCAGCATCCTGTGCCTGCTGAAGCTCGTTTGTAATCTCAGCCATCCAGTTTTCTAATATATCAGCTGTAAGTGCATTTAATAATGGAAAAGATCCAATGACGCCATTTTTACAGCCTTCAACCACCATTTTAGGACTGGATACTAAAAACATCGGGGCCATTATAACAGGTAAAACGGTTTGCTCTAATCTAGCTCGATTTTGATTCACAACTTCACTCCTAGAATAGTAATCTATTGTTCGGTATCTCTCACGGGCATCATTCATTGACTATGATGACCATGAACCTCAAAAAACGAGGTTGGCGGGCATCATGCGTGCCCTATATGACAGTTAACCCCGAGAAGCAGTCCTAGGGCATTCAAGAGGATCTATAATCCTTGTAAAACGCTATACTTTAAAAAGTTTGACTTTTCAAACTTTCCTATCCGCTATTTATCCATAAAGTTAGCCGGCCGCTTTTGGATAAAGGCTTCAACCCCTTCTTTTACATCCTTTGTCTGAAAGACATAGCCAAAATATTCAGCTTCTGTTTCCAGACCTTTTTCCAGTGCTTGCTCATACCCTTCATCAATCGCTTGCTTCGCATAAGAAAGCACAGGCAATGAAAATCGGTTAATCTTTTTCGCCAGTTCCATAGCTTTCTCCAAGGACCTCCCTTTTGGAGCGATATGGTTCACAAGTCCAATTTGACAGGCTTCCTCAGCAGTCAGAGGTTCACCGGTATAGATGATTTCTTTTGCCCTTGCTTTCCCGACTAGCCGCGGAAGCCTCTGAGTACCGCCCGCACCTGGAAACAATCCTAATTTTATTTCGGGAAGACCGATTTTAACCTGTTCCTCAGCAATTCGAATGTCACAGCTTAAGGCCAGTTCGCAGCCACCCCCTAAAGCTAAACCATTGATCGCAGCAATGGTCGGCTGGGGGAGCCTCTCAATTTTATTAAGCGGCTCCTGAAGCCAAAGTGATTTTTGCTTGGCTTCCTCTGCCCCTTTTCCAATCCAATCAGGAAAGCTTTTAATATCCCCTCCAGCCATAAAGGCCTTTTCGCCTGCCCCCGTAAGAATAACAACCCTCACCTCAGGGTCCTTTCTAATTTCTTCCGTTGCAATGGACAATTGTTCAACAACACCCTTACTAAGGACATTCACTGGCGGATTATTAATGATGAGGGTTGCAATGCCATTTTGCTTTGACCATGAAACAGCTTGTATCGTCCCCAAATTCATTTCCTCCCTATCCATGATTCAGACCTCTATACTTGTTTCGCAGAACGAATTTTTGTACTTTGCCGGAAGGAGTTCGCGGTAATTCGTCCACAAAAATGACCTTTTTTGGTTTTTTGTAGCTGGCAAGTTGTTTTTTACAGTATTCAATTACTTCCTCTTCCGTAAGCTTCTTGCCCTCTTTTTTGACAATAACAGCGCATACCGCTTCAATAAATTTGGGGTCAGGAATACCAATAATGGATACTTCCTTTACTGCCTCATGCCGGAATAGTACATCCTCAATTTCAGCGGCATAGATATTCTCACCGCCGCTTCGAATCATATCTTTCTTTCGGCCCGCAATGGTCAGAAATCCTTCCTCATCGAATTTCCCTAAATCACCGGTTTTACACCAGCCATCCACAAATGTTGCCTTTGTTTCCCTTGGCTTTCCCCAGTAACCAGCGGATACGGCTGGACTTTTAATCGCGATCTCGCCCACTGCCCCTACAGGGAGAGGATTTCCGGAATCATCAATGATTTTAATTTCGGTCAGTGGTGACGGTTTACCAACTGTATGGCTTTTTTCAAAAACATCTTCGGGGTCAAGTGAAGCTGCGATCGGTGTTCCTTCTGTCAGGCCGTATACTTGTACAAGCCTCACATGCGGAAATTTCTTTTTGAGCTGCTGGAGTCCCCATGGCATAATTGGGTCTCCGCCCGTATAGATAACATTTAAGTTTTCAAGCTTATACTGATCGATTTCAGTCGAATTCAGCATTTCATAGATCATAAATGGAAAAAGGAAGCAGTCGGTGACTTTTTCACTCTCAATAACAGAAAGAATTCTCTCAATCTTAAATCCTTTGCTTTTGGTGATTAAAAGTGTGCCGCCCATCAGCATGATCGGCAATGCGATATCTTCCAATGCTGCCACATGATAGAGGGGTCCTGTTGTCATCCCCACTTCCTCACCAGTAAACTTCCATCTTAGCGCCTGCATGGACGAAAACCAGAATGTAGTTTCATGTGTCCAAATGGCTCCTTTAGGTCTTCCTGTTGTCCCGGATGTATACATCAGCATAACGGGATCTTTCATATTAATGCTAATTCCCTCGATCTCATCTGCAGAGCCGGTTTCTAATAGCTCCCATCCCTCCGACCAGCCGGGAATCTTTTCATCTTTATTTGGAAGACAAATGTATCGTTCAACTGAAACTTGATTGCGTATCTCCTCCAGCTGATGTACCAGATTTGAATGAAAGCACAATACCTTCGTTTTTGAATCATTTAATGCGTATTCAAATTCATCACTTGAAAGCCTAAAATTAAGTCTAACTGCAATTGCGCCAATTTTGGCAATCGCAAAGTATAGACCAATATACTCAAGGCAATTGTATAGAAGGATTCCGACGCTATCTCCTTTTTGCACACCCATATCACGAAGCTTATTCGCATAGGAGTTCGAAATGCGGTGAAGTTCCTTATACGTCCATGATTTACCCGCCTCTTCCTGGATTGCTATTTTTGCAGCACTTTTTGGATTTACATCGTTTGCCATTCTTCTTGTGATATAACCAACATCCAATTGATATCCCTCCTTATTAAATATTGAAATAAACTAGCAAAACCACTTCAGAATATTCCGATACTTTAATATATTGCTAGTCACACGCCAAAATAACGAACTTTTAAAAATGCTCACTAAACTTTCACTTCTATCCAGTCAGATATGAAGGATCCTCTTTCTATTTTTCGATCAAAACGGTTCTAAATAGGTTCTTTAAAAAGAAGGCTGTTTTCGCAAAGTTTGTTGCTTACAAACTTGTTTTAATTACTGAGTTGATTGGAGNNTTTATAGTCCAAAAACAACAACCTATACGAAAAGAACCAAAAAGAAAAAAAGAGCCGATCGTTTTCGACTCTAGCAAGCTCTATATGTAAGTTGTTCTTGCTGCTATAAAGGCAAGGTTCGTAATCAACAGCATTTTCTCAATCATTGTCATTATAAAGCAGCACCTTACCTGCCTGCTTTTGCTCACAAAGTTCAAAAGCTGCTTTCCAGCTGCTGAGCGGCAATTTATGCGTAATAATAGGCTGTAAGTTGGCTTTCCCGCTGCTTAATATTTCCATCACCCGCTCCCAAGTCGCAAGCGTATGGCCAAGAGAACCGTATACGGAAATTTCTTTATAGTGAATCAAATCATAATCTACCAAGATCTCTTTTCCCACAATCCCAGCCTGAATAAGTTTCCCCTTCTTCTTCAGTGAATTTAAACAATTCGCTACCGAAGGCGCAGAGCCTGCACATTCTATCGCCACATCGGCTCCTTTTGTACCAGTTTCTTCGGCAACTAGCTCTATAAGATCTTCCTTCAGAACGTCCACCGCCATATAGGCACCGACTTGTTTGGCGATTTCCCGCCGTTTTTGATCAATCGTCGTTCCCGCCACAATGACTTTGCAGCCTTTTGCAGCTAAAACGGCTGTACAGACTAATCCAATTGGGCCAGGACCTGACACAAGCACCGTATCTCCTAGATTAATAGAGGTCAATTCTTCAATCGAGTGAACGGCTACTGCTAATGGTTCTGTCAAAGCCGCTTCCTCAAGTGATATATGCTCAGGAATCTTGTAGACAACCTCATCCGGTACCACAACATAGTTTGTAAAACTTCCATTCATTCTTAAGCCCATGCCTTTTCTGTCGGCACATAGCATATAGTATCCCTTTTTACAGTTTGAGCACTTTTGACAGACCCCGGCACTTGATGGCAGGACTGTCACTCGGTCCCCTGCCTTGAATCCATTTGCGCTTTTCCCGACCTCAGAGATCACCCCGGAAAACTCGTGTCCCATAATGACAGGCGGGCTGCTCTTAAAGGTGTCATGATAAATATGAAGATCTGTCCCGCAAATTCCTGTATAGGCTACTTTTATTTTCACACTAGTTTCATCACAGGATGACTCAGGCACCTCTGCCAAACTTACATTCCCTACCCCGGATTGCAGTTTCATTAAGGCTTTCATCAATTATAGCCTCCATAACAGATTCATTTTTTTGAATGCAGCAAAAATAGAAATCAGATTTGCAAAATAATTTTATTTACCAGATGCGGCTCAAATTTGGCTAACCGGAACGCTTCATCTATTTGTTCCAGCGGCATTTTGTTGGTTATAAACTTATCGGCAATCTCATGATGCCGGGTGAGAAAATTAATGACCTCTGGGAATTTTCCTGCACTATTTCGGCTTCCATAGATTTCAACCTCTTTATTGGAGAATAAATAACCGGGGATACCGACTTTGTCTGTTGTTAAACCGGCAATCACAATTCTTCCTCCAGAACTTACTAACTCGATGGTCTGTTCCATTGTTTGTCTTAATCCTGCTGTTTCAATCACAATATTAGATCCTTCATTGTTCGTTAATTCCTTAATTGTATGGTTCACATTTGTGCCATTTGCATTGATTGTCACATCGGCGCCAAATAAACCGGCAAGTGCAAGTCTTTCAGGAATTATGTCCACAATCGTAACTTTTACCTCGTGAAGTGCTTTAAGTAAAATCAGCGCCGTCAACCCAATCGGTCCTGCTCCTAAAATCGTAACGGTATTTCCTGGCTTAACGCCTGCGCGGCTGACGATTTGTGCTCCAATGGTAAACGGCTCGACAATCGCTCCAGCTTCAAAACTCATTTTATCTGGAATTACATGTACATGATTCTCATCCACAACCGTATACTCTGCAAAACCGCCCGGACGCATAATCCCGATCAGCTCGAGATTAACACAACAATTCAGTTTATTGATTCGGCACGCATAGCATTCTCCGCAGGCGATAGCCGGTTCAATTACGACGCGATCGCCTGTCTTTAGTTTGGTGACCTCACTGCCAGCAGTCTCCACAACTCCGCTTAGTTCGTGGCCATGGACATGGGGGTACTTTGCATATGCATAAGTCCCGTCATAAATATGAATATCACTTCCGCAGATTCCCGCATTTACTATACGCACCATCACATCGTTTGGTCCAGGTGCAGGTTTTGGCACTTCTTGAACCTCAATTCCAAATGGCGCACTCATAACCGCAGCTCGCATTTTCTCACCTTCCACACACATGCTTATTCACCAATCTTTATCGCTATTTTTCCAAATTGTTTGCCATCATCCATTCTTTCAAAAGCCTTCTGCGTTTCAGACAGCGGAAAAACATGATCCACAACAGGCTGTATCCTATGCTTTGTAATAAAAGCAAGCATTTCTCTAAACTCATCATGGCTGCCCATTGTTGTTCCTAATAAATTTAATTGGCCATAAAAAAACTGGCGCAGATTAATCCCGATTTCATCTCCTGTTGTCGCACCAAACGTAACCATCGTTCCGCCGGGCTTGAGCATTTCGAGAGACCTGTTAAACGTGGCGGTTCCAATGCTTTCAATCACTAAGTCTGCCTTTTCCTGCTGAAGCTGTACTCCCCAATCTTCATTTGTATCAATAGCAGCATCTGCACCCAGTTTGATCGCTTGGTCTCTCTTTTCTTCGGAACGAGAACTCACGATTACCTTTGCGCCGATCGCCTTCGCAAATTGCAATACAAAAGTCGCCACACCGCTCCCGATCCCGGGGATAAAAACGGTATCTCCTTCCGCTGCTTTTCCTCTTGTAAATAAAGCCCGGTAGGCAGTCAATGCCGCAAGCGGCATTACTCCCGCTTCCTCCCAGGAGAGATATTTTGGTTTATACTCGATATTTTCAATCGGAAGAACGATACTTTCGGAAAATGTCCCATGGTCAGGAAACCCTAAAATCCGGAAATCGCTCGGCGGGGCGGGGCTCTTTTCCATCCAGCCGATGCTAGGATTGATCACTACTTCATCACCGATGGAAAATCCATTTGTCTTTTCTCCAATCTCGGTGATCACGCCTGCACCATCCGAGCCGAGGATAATCGGCGGTTCTTCTTCGTTTCTACTGCTGATCACAAATAGATCACGATGGTTTAATCCTGCGCATTTTAGCTGTACTCTAACTTGTCTCTCCTTGAGGGGGATTTCAGGAAAATCGCGATAGGAGGCTCCTGCTAACCCGCTTGGCCCATTATGCATAAATACTTTCAATCTTTTCACTCCTAAAATACTTATTTGCTCTTAGACAGGAAAAAGGGAAACGTGCTGTCACTATGTGGTTAGCTGCAGCTGTGTTTTTTCCAGCCAGGCTTTGGCTGCTTCAGAAAAGCCTTCAGATAAGGATGGATGCGGGTGAATAAGATTTGCCAGTTCCGTTACAGTTCCTTCCAGAGAAATAAAGGTTGCTGCTTCTGAAATCATTTCTGTCGCGTTTGGTCCCACAATAACAATCCCGAGAATTTCTTTATGAACCTCATCGGCAATGATTTTAATAAAGCCGGTTCTTTCATCCATCGTAAAAGCCTTCCCATTTGCACTGAAAGGATAGCTCTCTGTACGAATCCGTAATCCCTTTTCCTGTGCCTCTCTTACCGATAAACCGACACAGGCAACCTCTGGATAAGTATAAATACAGCGGGGAATCACCTTATAATCTATTTCCTTATATTGATTGATGGCATTGGAAGCTGCTGTAATCCCCTCTGCACTGGCAGTATAAGCTAACTGGTAACGTCCAAGCAGGTCGCCAACCGCGTATATATTAGGATAACTCGTCTCCATTTGGTTGTTAACTGCAATCCAGGGACCGTTCATTTGTAAATCAAGATGAACAAAATCAGTAATGTTCGGAACACGTTCAGCCGCAATCAGAATTTCAGCTGTCTCGAGCCTAATTAAACCACTGTCGCTGGATTGCACTTCCAATCTTTTTTTACCGTTTTCACAAATAACTCTTTTGACTTTAGAAGCAGTATGGACCTTCACTTTTTGGGAACGGAGCTTTTTGCTAAGAAACTCATCAATCTGCGGATCCTCGTTTGGCAGTATGGATTCTCCCTCAGTTATCAAATTCACCTCAACATTCAGGCTGGAAAAAATACTGGCAAATTCCACACCGATGTAGCCACCCCCCAAAATAGTCAGCGAGGCCGGAAGTTCTTCCAGCTCGAAGATGCTTTCACTTGTATGAAAAGAGACCTGATCAAGCCCCTCAATCGCAGGAAAAGCCGGACGCGATCCTGTCGCTAAAATCATTTTCCCGGCATGAATCCGCTCTTCTTTTCCAGAAGAAATAATGGAGACCTGATTATTTGGCTGGGGAGTGCCTGTTCCTTGATAAAAGTCTACCTGCGCATTTTTTAATAAAGCGGAAACCCCTTTTTGCAAGCTTTTTACCACTATATCCTTGCGCTTTCTGAGCTTTTTATAGGAGAAGCTGACATCGCCGGCCTCTATGCCCCACTTTTTCGCTTTTTGAATCACTTCCAGAACCTCTGCAAAACGCAAAAACGTTTTAGATGGGATACAGCCGCTATTTAAGCAGGCGCCTCCCAAATGTTTTTTTTCAATCAGCGCCACTCGGGCGCCGTGTTTGGCAGCGTACTCTGCGGCAATATAGCCGCCGGGTCCGCCGCCAATGACTGCAACATCATACTTTTTCATGGACGACACCTCATATGAATAATTCGTACGGGTTTTCCAGGGCATTCTTTAAATCCGTTAAATATCTTGCTGCCGCCGCCCCATCAATCACACGATGATCGAATGTAAGATTAAAGGTCACCTGGCTAACGGTCTGAATTGATCCTTCTTTTTGCACGAGCTGATCACGGATCCTGCCAATTCCGAGAATAGCTGATTCCGGCTCATTGATAATCGGATTGAATGAATCAACTGCAAACATTCCTAAATTACTGATTGAAAACGTCCCGCCTGAAATTTGTTCAAATGAAAGCTTGTTTGCCTGGGCAGCACGAACCAGCCTCTTCGTTTCAGTTGTCAGTTCACTCAAAGTCTTTTTATCTGCATCCTTTACAACAGGTACAACTAAACCATTTGGTACATCTACAGCCACTCCAATATTGACAGCAGAATGAAGCTCAATCTTGTCGCCTCTGAAGGAAGAGTTTAAGATCGGATGCTTTTTTAATGTATGAGCAGCAAATTTAACGAAGATATCCGTATAGGAAATTCTCAATCTTGTCCTTTTCTCAATTTTAGGCAGCAGGTCTTTTCTGAGAGCCACAGCCTCAGTCATATCAATATCGCAGTGCAAGGTTACCTGCGGAACATTTTGGGCACTGTGTGTCATTCGATCGCCGATGATTTTACGAAGGCCATCATAGTTCATATATTGTTTTTCCTGGCTTTGCTCTAGAACTAATACGTCCTGTTTTTGGATTTTCCCTTTATGTCCCGAACCTGGGATCGTTGTAAGGTCTTTTTCCTGCTGTTTTGCAATTTCCTTTGCAAGCGGAGTTGCCTTTTTACGATTTTTCAAGATTAATTCAATATCTCTGAGCTGAATCCTTTGATTCGGTCCAGTACCCTTGACCTCCCGAAGATCAATGCCGTTAACGGCAGCCAGCTTTCGAGCTGCAGGGGTCCGGCGAGGCCTGCTTTGAAGTGGTTCCGTTAGACGAACCGCTGTTTCTCCTGCTTTTCCCTGTGCTTCATCCATTGAATTTGCGGTTATTTCAGCTGCACTTTCATTTTTTGGCCCTTCATTTGCCGCTTCCGGAATCCTTGCCCCTGCTTCGCCTATGTAAGCAATCGGCTTTAACACATCAACCTCCGTATCAGCCCCATAGCATCTTTTTAAAAGAATCCCGGAGGATGTCGCTTCCACTTCCATATTTATTTTATCGGTCATAATTTCCAGTAAAGGTTCACCTTTTTCTACCTGATCGCCTTCATTTTTAAACCAGCTGAGAATGGTTCCTTTTTCCATCGATGCCCCTAATTTAGGCATTATTACTTCTTCTGCCATGTTCGAATCACCTCCTATAAGGACTAAAACAACGATTTGATTGACTGGATAATATCATCAACTTGAGGAACTGCTTTCTTTTCCAGCTTCGGATTGTATGGAATCGGAACAGCCTTCCCGCCAAGTCTCTTGACTGGGGCATCTAAATAATCAAACGCTTCACTTTCTGTAATCATACTGGCAATTTCTGCACCATAGCCGCCTCTTTGGACAGCCTCATAGACAACTAATGCACGGCCTGTCTTTTTAACGGACGATACAATCGTTTCAACATCAAGAGGAACGAGAGTCATTGGATCGATAACTTCCACACTGATCCCTGCCTGTTCTAATTTTGCGGCAGCCTCTAATACCCGGTGAACCATCAAGGAGGTTGCAACTACTGTTACATCGCTACCTTTTCTCTTAATGTCTGCCTTTCCAAGAGGAATTGTATAGGACTCTTCTGGCACCTCACCTTTTATGCCGTACAATAATTTATGTTCATAAAATAACACTGGGTTATCGTCCTCTAATGCAGCTCTAAATAACCCTTTCGCATCATAAGGAGTCGAAGGCTGCACTACTTTTAATCCTGGAATATGGGTCATCCATGCTTCTAAACTCTGTGAATGCTGCGCGGCAAATCCCAGTCCGGACCCGCCAGGAAGGCGAATGACCATCGGTACCTTTGCCTTGCCGCCAAACATATATCGTAATTTAGCAGCTTGATTGACAATCTGGTCAACTGCACAGGTGACGAAATCCGAAAACTGAATTTCCAAAATTGGCCGCATGCCAGTTACGGCTGAACCTACTGCAAGCCCCGTAATGGCAATTTCAGAGATCGGTGTATCAACAACCCGCTCAGGTCCCAGCTGATCGACAATCCCGTTTGTCACACCGAAAGCACCGCCAAAGATGCCAACATCTTCACCTAAGAGATATACATTTTCATCTGCCTGCATTCCTTGAATCATAGACTCTTTCAACGCTTCAGAATATGTGATTGATCTCATTTTTACTTCCTCCTTAAGCATAGACATCGTCCTCTAGTGTATCGATTGATGGTTCAGGGCTGTTTTCAGCAAATTCAATGATACTCTTTATCTCTTCTTCTACATTCTTCTCTATTTCAGCAATCTCTTCTTCCGTAATTCTTCCTTGTTCTAAAAGCTGATTTTTGAAAAGTTTAATGCCATCGCGATTCTTTATCCAATCCTGTTCCTCTTCTCGGGTGCGGTATTTTCTGGCATCGCTTCTTGAATGGCCTTTCCATCTGTAGGTTTTTGCTTCAATAAGCGTAGGTCCTTCACCATTTCTGGCCCGCTCGACTGCTTTTTTGGTGACATTCAGAACATCGAGAACGTTTGTTCCATCTACAACTTCCCCTGGAATCCCGTATGAGGCTGACCGCTCTGCAATATTTTCGATGTTAACCATGTCCTTGATTGACCCTGACATTCCATACTGATTATTTTCACAAAAAAAGATAACAGGCAGGTTCCAGATGGATGCAAGATTTAAAGATTCATGGAAGCTTCCCTCGTTGGTAGAACCATCTCCAAAAAAGACTAAAACAACATAGCCTAGATTTTTTTTCTTCGATGTAAAGGCAGCGCCGCAGGCTAAAGGAAGACCTCCGCCTACAATTCCTGTTGCTCCGAGATTGCCGACATCCAGATCCGCGATATGCATGGATCCGCCTTTCCCTTTACTGTGTCCAGTCGCTTTTCCCAGCAGTTCAGCCATCATTTTTTTGACATCTGATCCTTTCGCGATGGAGTGACCATGTCCCCGGTGGTTGGTGGCAATCATGTCTTTTTCTTCTAAAGCAGTACATGCCCCAACCGCTGTCGGTTCCTGTCCAATGCATAAATGCATGGTGCCTGGAATTTTTCCCTGCATAAAAAATTTTTCGACTTCTTCTTCAAAGCGCCGGATTAGAATCAGTTGATACAGCATTTTTTTCAATGAATGTTGATCAACCGCTGCTGAATCAATCGGATTTACTGCAGATGACATAAAAAAACCGCCTCCTGAATTGAAATGAATTTATATAGTTGGCTGATTCAGAATTTCTTTTGCTCTGTCCAACCGTATATTTCCTTCCTTGACCATAATGCTCACTACCTCATCAATTTGACTGATGTCAGCTCCGGCCATCATCGCGATATTGCGGGCATGAAGCTTCATGTGGCCAGCCTGGATTCCCTCTGTTGCGAGTGCTCTTAAGGCTGCAAAATTTTGCGCTAATCCTACAGAAGCCATAATTTCTGCCAGTTCTTTAGATGTTTTCACCTTCATGATTTTTAGATTTGATTGCGCCTTCGGATGAAGAGAAATCGTTCCGCCAACTGTCCCAACCGCTAAGGGCAGTTCAATAGTGCCAATCAATTCTCCTTCTCGATCTTTCTCCCATGTCGTTAAAGAAGAATAATGTCCAGAAATGGCTGCATAGGCATGGGCACCTGCTTCAACTGCCCTTGTATCGTTACCGGTAGCTAAAACGACAGCGCTGATTCCATTCATAATCCCTTTGTTATGAGTGGCCGCTCGGTAGGGATCCGCCTTTGCAAAACGGTAGGCATTTATAATTCCATCTACCGCTGCTTGTCCTATATCACTTTTTCGAATTTTGCATCTAGATCGTGCCAAGCGCTGGTCTGCTAAATTAGAAATAATTCGTAAATAAACCTTTCCGCTTGTGATTTGTTCAAGCATTGGCGCGATACTCTCAGCCATCGTATTAACCGTATTCGCTCCCATTGCATCCTTTGTATCAACTAGCAAATGAACAACAAGCATCGGTCCATCCTGATGATCAATCACGCGGACCTCTAAATCCTTTGGACCCCCGCCTAAACTGACCAGAATAGGGTCTTTTTTGCGGGCTGTTTCAAGAAGCTCCTCTTTTTGTTCCAGGATTTTCAGTTTCGCTCCAAAAACATCCTCACAATTGACAATTTGAATCTGTGAAAACATAATGGAGCCTGTTGTCGAGGCAAAGAAGCCGCCCGAAGGTTTTGCAAGCTTTGCCGCATGACTCGCTGCAGCCACCACAGATGACTCCTCAACTGCCATGGGTACAATGGTCTCCTTTCCATTGACCACAAAGTTTAAAGCAACACCTAGAGGAACCTCCATCACGCCGATACTGTTTTCAATAAAGGAACTGGTTCGGCTTTCCCCTAAATAGCCAAAGTTTGCATATCCCTGTATTTCATCCTCAGTCAAGGAAGCATGCGCGCGAAGGGTATCGTGCTTTTCCTGCATGGTTTTTTTATAAAATTTTTTCGGTTCCAAACGATCTCTCCCCTTCCTTCGACACTATGAAGCTATTAATGATCTGTTTGATACAGTCCCATTTGTTTGGTAAAATAACGGAGTCCGCCACCAGCTTGAAGCCCTCCATCCACTGTAAGTTCTGTTCCGGTGATAAAAGATGATTCATCTGATGCAAGGAATAGTACAGCTTTCGCTATTTCTTCCGGCTTGCCGTACCTCTCAAGGGCGACAGCATTTGAGAAACCTTCTAACATGTCCTTGACATCGGAGGTCAAATCAGTCCATGTAAAACCGGGATGGATAGAATTGACCCGGATCCCCCAATCACTTAGTTCCATTGCAGCCGCTTGTGTCATTCCGCGGACAGCCCATTTCGATGCCGTATAAGGCCAGGCAAAGTACCCGGTCAGCCCGGCGATGGAAGAAATGTTAATGATGGAGGCCTTACCGGACTTTTTCATCAATGGGGCACAGTGTTTCATCCCTAAAAAAACACCTGTCTGATTGACCTCTATCAGGTTATTCCAATCTTCGAGCGTGCATTCTAATAATGTCACTCTTTTTACAATTCCTGCGTTATTTACCAATACATCCAATTTGCCGAATATTTCGTCAATTTCAGACACGAGTAATTCCCATTGCTTCTCGTTCGTCACATCCAGTTCCCGGCAAACGATCTTACAGCCAAACTTAGTTCGCAGCGCTGCCGCCGTCTCCTCCATCTCCTCTTTTCTAATATCTGCAATAATAATCGCGTCTGCCCCTTCTTTGGCAAACTCATAACAGTCATTCGCCCCTAAACCGCGGGCACCGCCTGTCACTAATACGACCTTACCGTCCATCCTGCCCATACTTTGGACCTCCTCTGGCATAGTTTTTATCCTATTAGCTAACTCTATTAAAAGCCTGTGCTGCTGACTAATAAGCCTTAAACCCTAAGTCTTAGCCACCGCCAGCAATCATCATCCTCGTTACTTCACTTGCAGCTGATTTAACAAGCGTTTCTTGAATGTTCTCTCAATGAAATTCCACGTCGAGCATTGACTCAAATGGATATTTTGAAAAATTATCTTAACGTTTGTTAGTTAGAAAGTTTCCTATCTTATAACTTTGACATATTCGGCAGCCACATGACAATGTCTGGGAATACTGTAATAAGTGTGGTCACAATCAGCATGATGATGACAAACGGGATAATACCCTTGTAAATATCGGTCATTTTGACTTCCGGAGGCACAATTCCCTTCAGGTAGAACAAAGCAAACCCAAACGGCGGTGTTAAGAATGAAGTCTGCAGTAATACAGCGAACACGGTTACTACCCAGATCAGATCAAAATTATATAGCTCAAGAAGCGGCAAGAAGATCGGCATAATGATCATAACGATTCCAATCCAGTCGATAAACATTCCCAGAATAAAGGAAATCAGCATCATAGCAATGAATACGCCCCACTTGCTTAAGCCAAGATCCACTACAAAGTTTTGAATGAGAGTATCTCCATCTAGAGCCAGGAAGATAGAGGTAAAGGCTGTAGCACCAACGATAATAACAAGAGCCATCGCGGTTATTTTGGCTGTATCATAAACAGCATCAGCCAGCATCTTCCAGGTAAACCTTTTATAAGCAATCGCCATCATCAGTGATAAAAACGCTCCTACTCCAGCTGATTCTGTTGGCGTCGCCACACCTGTAAAGATTGTCCCAAGTACGGCGAAAATTAATATCATCGGTGGTACTAGATTCACAAGACTCCCGATAATAACCTTTCGCATTGGCATATCTTTCATTTCTTCTTTTGAAACAGCTGGACCCCAATCCGGGTTTTTCCAGCAGGCAATCAGTACATAGACACAATAAGCACCCGCGAGCATTAAGCCGGGAACAATAGATGATAGAAAGAGTTTTCCCACTGATACTTGAGCCTGTGCACCTAAAACAATTAACATAATACTTGGAGGAATGAGGATTCCCAGTGTACCCCCAGCGGCGACAACTCCTGAAGCTAATCGTTTATCGTACCCATACTTTAATAGAACCGGCATTCCCAGGACACCCATAGTAACGATCGAAGCCCCAACGATTCCAGTTGTGGCGGCAAAAATAGTCGAAACAACAATAACGGTTAAAGCCACTCCGCCACGTAGAGGGCCTAATAAATATCTCATGTATTCGAACAAACCATCTGCAACCCTTGAAGATGATAGAAAATTCGCCATTAAGGTAAAGAGCGGAATCGCAACAAGTGTATAATTGGACATGGTTCCAAAAATACTATTTGAAAAGATATCGAATACTTGCGGTCCCCAGCCAAAGACACCTGCGATAACACCTAGTCCGCCAAGAACAAATGCCAGGGGGTGCCCAGTCGCTAAACCGATAATTAAACCGATAAACATACTAAAAATGATAATGGCTTCAATCATGGCTCTCCTCCCCCTCAGCTAAAATAACAATCCGTTTGATCATTTCCGAAATCCCTTGTAATAATAGGAAGAAAAACGCCACTGGAATAATTGCTTTGAAAGGGTACACTGGCGGAGCGAATGCTGTCCAGCTCACTTCCTTTTGCAGCCAGGAAATCCAGGCAAATTTGGAACTTCCGTAAAGAACACCGATTACAAAAGGCATAAAGAAAATCGAATACGTAATAAGATCCAGAATCGCTTGTTTCTTCGCAGAAAATTTTTCGTATAGCATATCTACAGATACCATGACCTTATGAAGCACACCATAAGCGGATACCATCATAAAGTGAAAGCCAAACACCATGGTTGTGACCTCGAACGTCCAAATAGTCGGGCTGTTAAAAATTCTCCTGCTGACGACTTCGTAGACGACTAGCAGCATCATGATAATAACGGACCAGCTGGAGACCTTCCCCACCCAATCATTCGTTTTATCTAGAAACTTGGAAATCTTTTTGAGAGCATTCACCTGTTCCCCTCCTTTTTTAAATGAGCTTCTCATTCCTGGCCCGGGCAGTTGTCCCTCTTTCCAATCTAGAAAAGAAAAGAGGGGTACTGACTGACCGTTTATTTGTGATGCTTTCGATAGATTACTTGAACTTATTCAGCTACTTTTGAATTGTTTCCGAAGCTCCAATCTCCTTGAAGATCCCTATACGGAGCGTACATTTTTAAGTATTCTAATTGGTTATTTAACACTTTCTCAAAATCAGGGTTTTCACTGGCAAGCTTTTCTACAATTGCACTTACCATATCGTGAAGCTTAGCCATTTCTTCGTCAGAAAGCTCCGTCGTTTCAATTCCATATTCATTTACCATTCTCTGTGCTGCTTCTGCATCATTAAAAGCGTATTGGCTTGCATTTTCGGTTTGAGCTGCTTTGCTTGCTTTTTCAACCACTGCTTGTAAGTCTTCCGGTAATTTTGCCCATGCGTCCTTATTGATCATGGCTCCATAAATTGAGCTTGTTTGGTGGAAGCCAGGAGTTAACCAGTATTTTGTCACTTCATACATTTTTGTCACTTCATCACTGTATGGAGAGCTATATTCTGCTGCATCGATAACACCGCGCTGCAATGCTTCATAAATTTCTTGAGTGGCTAATGTTACTGGAGTTGCACCTAACTGCTTGATCAGTTCGCTTTGAATTAAGCCAGCCATTCGAATCTTCATGCCTTTTAAATCTTCAAGGCTTTCAATTGGCTTATTTGATCTAATACCAGACTCCATTCCTGAAATCGAGTGAGGGAAATAAATCGTATTGAATTTCCCATAAATTTCATTATAGGCTTCCATTCCGCCGCCTTGATTAATCCACAAGAAATAATCCCAGTTTGTTAATCCCATTGCTTGAGATCCTAATAATTCAAAGGCTGTGTTTTTACCTGACCAGTAGTTCGGCCAGTCTCCGCCCATTTCCACTGTTCCGCCGCTTACAAGGTCTAAAACCTGGTTCGCTGGTGCTAACTCTCCAACACTGTGCAATTTAATATTCAATCTCCCATTACTTAACTGATTAACAAGATTGACAAACCTTTCATCTTGTTCATACTGCAAGCTTCCTTCTGCCCAAACACTGGCCATTCTCCAATTAAACGATTCGCCGCCGCTTCCACTGTTCGAACTTGATGATGAATCACCTTTAGAGGCTGGGGTACTATTATTTAAACAGCCCGCTAATAGTAAAACTAACATCATCGTAAACATTAAAACTATCGATTTTTTTGACCTCAATTCTAATCCCCCCTAATTAATTTGTAAGCATTTTCATTCGATGGCAAACTAACTGACACGACCACCCCCCTTAAGGAAAAAGCACAAAAACGGTCCTTTAGTATGACTTTATGACAAGTTGCTCTTTATTTTTATAAATTTTTTTATTGGCTGTCTTTTTTTAGAGGCAAGTTGAAAGAGTAGAGGTCTATCAAGAAGTGTGGCTTTTCTAACGAGGAACTTTCTAGCATCTATTTTTACGGATCAGCTCTTTCTCCTTTTTATAGACAAGGATACCCACATCTGCCCATTTTTTTGTTCGCCCCGTGCCCTCCCTCTAACGCTTCTCGTTTTCAGGGACGATCTTTTTTGCCGGTCCAATTTCCTCAGAACTGGCGGAGAATAAAGAGTTGATATTGTATAGCTGCTTGGGGTGAATCGCCATTTTCTGCATAAATCCAAAACCTTTATCTGCCTTAGTCTCACTTTCAAGCCCGTCTCGATCGGCGAATCAGCAAAAACAGTATCGATTTGCTCCTTGTTGCCTGTCTACTAGTTGATCCATTAAAATGTATATGCTTGACTATTAAACATATTCTATTTTTTCTTTAACAATCAAAAAAAGGCTGCTAAGGCGGCAGCCAGGGCTTTTAACTCTTTCATCTATGAGAAGCAAATCTGGTAAAATCTTGAGTAAGTATCTGGTTATAATTGAACTGTACGATTCAATTAATTAAAACTATATACAAAAAAAACGCACAGCTTCCTCACTGTGCGGCAATAACGCAGCCAGGGACAGGCAGCGTTTTCCTAGATCAAAATGCGTATGAAATTCATCTAGAAGCGCAATTAATTTTTTCAATTTACTCTAATCTTGTCTTATCTTCTGTTACATGAATCATCTGGCACAGTTGCTTATTTATTGGAGTTGGTATATTATATTTCCTTCCCACTTTACCAGTTCAGGCACTCTTTTGCGGTGCATTACACTCTAAATGGCGGTGATGAAGAATCACTCATTATACTAAAAACAACTTGAGCTAACGGTGGGAGCAAAAGAAGATAAGCCCTCCAAACCATTGTAGTACCAAAACTTTTTAAAGCTGTGGCAAAAGCCATTGATATAAATTCCAATTAATTCCAATGTATTAATATAATTAAGGAGGTCATCTGTAGAAATGATAGTTTAACCCTTGTTTGAGTAGTTTGTATGGTAAAACGAAGCCATTGTAACTCTTCGAATGAGTGAATATCGGGGATCACTATGTATTTTTTTACAGATATTCTGTATATTTATATATTACCTTATTCTTAAATCGTTAGAAAAATTTACGATTTTTTTCTTTTCAATTAAGGAGGTATGTGTAATATGAAAATTGAGCGTTTATCAAATGTAAGTATTTTTAAAGCTTAAAGGCTAATTGATTATTGGTTTCTTCAACAATATTGACTTAATCATCAATGGAAACATGTTTCCACGATTTTCCCTGACTTATTTTACTGATAGTCATTTGTTGAACATTAAATTGGTCTGCGATTTTGGATTGTGAAATGCCTTTTTTAAGCAATTTTTTGATTTCTCTTACTTGATTCTCATTTAATTTACTCCTTGGGCCAGTTGTGATTAAGTCATCATATTCTGTTTTTAACCAAGCCCATGATTGTTTGTACTTAATATGGTTTATAACATCCTTTCTCACATTGAACTGTTTTGCAATTTTTGGAGCAGGAACCTTTTCAGCCAATAACCGTTTAATCTCAATTACTTGTGCTTCTGTAACTGTCACCCTACTGACAAATTGCTCACCTTTTCCCCCACCCCATACTTCTTCTCTAAAAGTGCAAGGTGGATCGCCTTCATATACATGTGTCCATGCATCACCATAATTTATGTGTTGAACAGTCTTTATACTTGTTCCGACTTTTTCTGCAATCTCTTTAAATGACATAATATTTTTTCTAAGCAGGTCAACAATTTCTTTAGCTTGTTCATCAGTAATTAATGAATTGTGGTTTTTTTCACCTTTTCTACCATCGTATCCAATAGTTCCATCCCCACCTAAAGTAGAGTTATAGCCATTGTTAAAGGAATCATAAAAGGCAATCCAGTATTTTTCTTTCTCTTTTAGATCACCGTAAAAAATGGCAGAATCAATGACATCCCATGTGAAGGCTTCAAAGCCATACTTGCGTAAAGCATGATGAAAATGAAAATAGCCTCCACTGTTCATTTTTGATCTATGTTCCCATACTCTTCTTGTAAGTGATTTTGAAGTTAAGCCAATGTAAACCTTTCCATTTACAGTATTTGTTGCCTTGTATATTATCACAATATTCATTCCTTACTGAATTTCATTTGATCATCTCTTTTCATTATTTGCCCAAAGTAATATAAAAGAACCATCTTTTGATGGTTCTTTCAGTTTGTAGACAAAAAG
>NZ_JAGGQS010000066.1:0-23586 GCF_018613175.1 Bacillus sp. ISL-47
GGAAGAGAGGGAGCGGGAGACCCCACAGGCGTGAAACGCCGAGGAGCTCTGTTCCTCCCCGCGGGTTCGCTGCGTGACTGGAGCGGAAATCAACGGGCCAGCTTTATAATCCAAAAACAACAATCTATACGAAAAGTGCCTTTTACTAAAACGAAAAAAAAGCCCTAATGGGCCTTTTTACTTGTAGAAGACTTTGTCAATATTATATTTTGCTTGGAGTGTATTGATAATATAGGTTTCATAAATTTCCCGTTCCATGCTATCTTCCACATAGATGACGGCAATTTTATATACGTCATCACGATGGTTTTTGATTGGCGATACATTGTCTTCAAAATGCTTTTTAACACGCTGCCTTAACTTGCGGGCTTTCCCTACAAACAGCAGATCTTCATTCACGTCAAAAAACAAAATCATGCCGCCTTTGTCCCTGGGGATTTTATGATAATCTGTGAAACCATAGACACTGCTTAGCTCACTTTCGCTTGCCTGTCCAGTTTGCCTGTTTTTTGTAATAACGAGATTTGGTTCAGGGATTTCAATTTTAATCAATTTCATCACTTCCTATTCTGAACTAAAGGGTACCATAAACTTGCTAAGTAATCCACAATCCGGAAAAAAACCGATAATTGCATTTATTTTATCCAAGGTCAGGATTCGTGATTCAAAACCTGTCTGAAAACCTGAAAATACCTTTTAACACCCGTGGAGTGATTAAATAAATTGGATGTGCCTGCAAATGGAGAACCTTCATAAAGCGCCCGTAAATGTATGAATCATGTGAACAAGCCAGCACTACTTTTTTTACATACCATTGAAGCAGAGGTAGGCCAATTGGCTTGTTTCCCTTTGTTTTAGAAAATCTAAAGTCTTCTGTTAAAGCAATAAACCATGGAATATCAACGATTTTACTGATTTTTTGGTGATAAACTTTTGGATCAGCTTCTAAAGCTCCTGCTGCTTTAAACATCTCTTGTAACGCTTTTGCTTCCTTTGCGGCAATACTCATTCCCTGGGCAAAAACCGGATCAATCCGGCAAAAAGCATCTCCCATCACAATAAGCCCTTTTGGAAATGACTTTAACTTTTCAAAATGGAAGCGTCGTAATGCTGGGAAACGGTAAACTTCTGTATCTGTAACCGGTTCGCCATCCTTAATTGCTTCATATACATGCGGCTGCTCTAAATTCTTTGCAAATTCCAGAAAAGCATCGTTATCAGCAGGAGGTGAGCTGAATCCATATCCTAAAAGCGTAACCATCCATTGGTTATCTACAGTTGGAGAAATACCGCCGCCACAAACTTGAGCAGGCGGATTCGGATAAACCAATAAACTTTTCCATTCTCTCTGGATAGGGGAAAGTTTTTGGTAAATCCGGTTAGCATAAAATAAATTTACTTTAATCTCTGTTTTCTCTGGTGCCGCAAAACCTAGCTTTTTAAGCCATTGGACTGCTAGTGAACTGGCCCCGGAAGTTTCCACTGTTAAGTCTGCACTTAATTCAATCACTTCATCAGCAGTTTCAGCTTCAATTCCGGTTACTCTGGACCCGTCGGTGAGCAGCCCTTTGACTTTTGTATTATATAGTGTATGTATATTATCAATCCTATCCATTCTTTTTCTGATATGCCCCTCCAGAAACGGGCGGCTTTGCTGGATGATGGATAGGCCTGAATCATATTTAATTTTCCAGCCACCATGATGGTACCAGGCCAGGTCATTGGCAAAATCAGCAGGCACAGATCCTTCTTTAATCATTTCATCTGTCAGTCCAGGGAAAAATTCCTCCAGTATTTCTTCACCGCTCTTTAAAAGAACATGCCCTTGAGCTCCTTGTGGAATTCCTTTTCGAATTTGTCCTTTTGTGTTTTTCGGGTCTTTTTCGATTATAATAACCTCTTCAAAAAAATCTGACAGTACCCGTGCAGCCAGCATCCCTGCAATACTTCCGCCAATCACTAAAGCTGTTTTCTTTTCTATGTATTGTGTTTTACTTTCACTCATTCATAATCCCCCAAAATATCTGCTTGCTTTTTTAATAGTACCCGAAGAGGTTCCTTTTTGGACAGGAAAATTTTCAAAGTAATTAAAAAAGGATCCCTTAAGATCCTTAGTAAGCGTTTATCCTTTCCTTTCTTTCGTTTGTCAGTTTTATAAGCAATTCATTATTAAGTGAGCGGGCCATATCAAGCGTAAGATCGAGCACTTTTTTCAAGCCTTCCTTCTGTCCGCTCTTAACAGCCATATGGTCGCAATTGATTTCGTTTTCCAAACTTATGCAGTTACGCCCAACAGGGTAAGTGATATGCCCAACCTCATGCCAGATAATTGCTTCTTTAACTTCTCTATCTATACAGAACTTCTCATAATCATAAACGACAATAAACCAGTCATACCGGGAATCAAGTGATTGATAAAACATTGTTAGAAGTCTGCTGTCAATATTCCATAAACGCAGCCAATTTCCGTCCCTTAATCCAAAATTTTTTAATACAGTCTGTTTATCTTCGATGATGGCTGCTTTTCCGGAAAGGCCATAACGGGGAGGATCTATCTCTTCGCACACACAGATCAAGTGAAATTCTCCTTTTTAAAAAGTCTTACTAGCATTGTTATGTTTTTTTTTGAGTTTTAATCAACATGTAATATAAAAATCAAGCAATTTATTAATTTGTTAGAAAAAATGTAATAAATGTTCGTCTAGTATGTGAAGGAATTCACAAATGTATTGTGGAATAACGGCATTTCTAAGACAATAAATACGTGGTTGATAGACCAAAATAACGCTTGAGGTGAAGAGACATGTGTGAACAATGCAGCAATGAAAAAATGATGAAAGCAGCAGTTGTACATGAATTTAAAGAAAACCTGGCAATTGAAAACGTAAAAATTCCATCAGTAGGAAAGAATGATGTTTTAGTAAAAATCAAAGCTTGCGGCGTTTGCCATACAGATTTGCATGCAGCCCATGGAGACTGGCCGGTTAAACCAACACTTCCGCTCATTCCCGGTCATGAAGGTGTAGGAGAAATTGTCGAGGTCGGAGAGGGAATCACACACTTGAAGGCAGGAGACAGGGTAGGTGTTCCTTGGCTGTATTCCGCCTGCGGACAATGTGAATATTGCTTAACGGGACGTGAAACTCTGTGCCATAACCAGCTTAATGCCGGCTATTCAATCAATGGAGGCTACGCTGAATATTGCTTGGCAGATGCAAGGTATGTCGTAAAAGTACCAGATTCGCTTGATTATGTAGAGGCTGCACCCATCTTTTGTGCCGGGGTGACTACATATAAAGCCCTAAAGGTAGGGGAAGCAAAACCGGGTGAGTGGGTGGCTGTGTATGGAATCGGCGGACTAGGCCATGTGGCAGTCCAATACGCAAAAGCAATGGGATTAAAAGTGATTGCAGTGGATACGTTTGACGAAAAGCTGCAGCTGGCAAGAGATTTAGGAGCAGATTTAACAGTTAATCCGAAAGAGGGGGATTCAGCAAACTTCATCCAGCGTGAGATTGGCGGTGTACAGGCATCTATTTGTACGGCTGTTTCCAAGCATGCTTTTAATGAAGCATACAGAGCTGTAAAACGCGGCGGAAAATGTGTGGCAGTAGGCTTGCCGCCAGAAGTAATGGAGGTGCCAATTTTTGATACTGTACTGAATGGTGTCAGCATCGTCGGATCCATTGTAGGAACCAGGAAGGACCTACAGGAAGCATTACAATTTGCAGCGGATGGAAAAGTTAAAACGATAGTAGAAACAGCAAACCTCGAAGAAATTAATAAAGTTTTTGATGACTTGGAACAGGGAAAAATCAATGGCCGTATTGTTATTAAGTTTGAAGATTGATAGGTTGATATAGTTTGTTATGGGGCTGGATACCTTGGTGTCCAGCCTGTTTTAGATGCAGCTTGCAGAATACATGGCATTTAAGGTTTTGTTCTGCATCATTCTTGCCAGTAAATGTGAAAGCATCGAGAACATCTAAAAGTCTCTTAAATTTTCCTATATCTATAGTGAAAAACACATCTCCATAATAAATATGTCATATCAAAAATTCAAAGAACATAAAAATGAGAAAGTGCTGGGGACTGTGAAAAAATATTCTTAAGAAAAAAAGGAAAATAGTATTACATAAAGAATATTTAAACTATTCATAATTTTATAAAAATATATTTCGCTGCACGTAAAAAGGGGGATTGATCGTTTGGGTATTTTAGAGATTAAAGATGTCACACTGCGATTTGGCGGAGTTGTTGCTCTGGATCATGTCTCTTATGAAGTGAAGGAAGGAGAAATTTTTTCACTTATTGGGCCAAATGGTGCTGGTAAGACGAGTATGCTGAATTGTATCAGCGGTCTTTATAGGCCGGCTTCCGGGTCGATTAACTTCAAGGGGGAAGATATTACCCGCTATAAGCCCCATAAAAGAGCAAGCCTCGGAATTGCCCGGGCGTTCCAGAATATTGAACTTTTTCCGCATTTATCAGTATTGGACAATCTGATGCTCGGCCGCCACGTGAGGATGAAAACAGGGGTTCTGGCTGGAGGCCTTTATTGGGGAAAGGCACAAAGAGAAGAAATCGAACATCGCAAAAAGGTTGAGCAGGTAATCGATTTCCTCGAGATTGAGCACATTCGGAACACGCCTGTGGGAACACTTTCCTACGGTTTACAAAAACGGGTTGAAACGGGCAGGGCGCTTGCATTGGAACCAGAGATCCTTCTTTTGGATGAACCAATGGCCGGGATGAACAGCGAGGAAAAAGAGGATATGGCCCGCTATATTATCGATATCCACGAGGAAATGAATACAACCATTATTTTAATAGAGCATGACATGGGCGTTGTCATGGATTTGTCGGATCATATTGCGGTACTGGATTTCGGTAAGCTCATAGGCTATGGGACTCCAGAAGAAATCCAGAATAATCCTAAAGTAATAGAAGCTTATTTGGGAGAAGAAGATGCCGTATAAAAAACAAAAAGCGGCTGCAAATAGAGCTTTAATTTTTTAAGGAGGGGGGATCAATTTTATGAGTATGACGTTTCCGCAGCTTTTGATTGAAAGGGCTTACAAAAATGGGTCTCAAGTAGCTTTGAGAGAAAAAGAGTTTGGAATTTGGAACGAACTCACATATGAATCTTTTTTAGACCAGGTTATAAACTTCAGCCTTGGATTAGCAACACTGGGGCTTGAAAGAGGAGATAAGCTTGCCATTATAGGAGAAAACAGGCCTGAATGGGTAATCAGTGAACTTGCGGCACAAAGCCTGGGAGGCATATCCGTGGGGATCTATCAGGAATCCCTTTCTGCTGAGCTCAGCTATATTATCGATGATTGCGATGCCACGATTGTGGTAGCCGAAGATCAGGAGCAAGTGGATAAACTGCTGGAGATAAAAGAAACCATTCCAAAAGTGAAAACGATCATTTATTACGATCCTAGAGGGATGAGAGATTATCAGGAGGATTTTCTTCTTAAATTTGAAGATGTACTAGCACTGGGCCATACATTTAAATCACAGCAGCCGACTTTTTTCCAGCATGAAGTTGATAAAGGTACTACGGACGATGTCGCCATTCTTTCATACACTTCCGGAACAACCGGAAATCCGAAAGGAACAATGCTAACTTATCAAAATCTGGTAGAAATGGCTAAAAATCTATCAAGCATTGATCCGCTGACAGATAAAGATGAATACGTCTCTTTTCTGCCGCTTGCCTGGATTGGCGAGCAAATGATGACAATTGCTATGGGGCTATATAACGGGATGACAATTAACTTCCCGGAAGAACCGACAACTGTCTTGGAGGACTTGCGGGAAATTGGCCCGCAGGTAATGTTTTCGCCGCCAAGAATCTATGAAGACATGGTTTCCCGCTTTCAGGTTAAGATTCAGGATAGCGGCTGGCTGAAAAGAAAGGTATATAACTGGTGCAAGCCTATTGGAGAGAAAGTCGCTAAGGCCCATTTTGAAAATAAACCAATAAGCTCGGGTACAAAACTTCTATATAAAATTGCGGACTATCTGATGTTTAGTGCAATTCGAGATCATTTGGGATTATTGAAAATCAAGCGTGCCTATACAGGGGGGGCCCCGCTTGGACCGGATGTGTTTGAGTTTTTTCACAGCATCGGAGTGAATGTGAAAAGCATTTACGGTCAAACAGAGGTTTCCGGTATATCAATCGTGCATCGTGATGGAGATATCAAGCTCGATAGCGTTGGCATCCCCATCCCTGGAACGGAAGTAAAGATTTCCGATGAAGGTGAAATTCTTATTAAAAGCTCAAGTGTCTGTAAGGGCTACTACAAAAATGAAAAAAGTACGAAAGATACCATTCAGGACGGCTGGCTGCATACAGGGGATGCGGGCAGTCTGGATGAGGAAGGGCATTTGTATGTTATTGACCGAATTAAGGATGTTATCCGCCTTGATACTGGTGAGATGTTTTCTCCGCAATTTATTGAGAACAAACTGAAGTTCAGCTCTTATATCCAGGAAGCCGTAGCGATTGGCAAGGACCGGCCTTATGTAGTTGCAATGATAAATATTGATATGAAAAATGTGGGGCGCTGGGCGGAGAAGAACCAGATCAGCTACACAACCTATACGGATTTGTCTTCAAAGCCGGAGGTCCTCGATTTAATTGAAAAACAGGTCCAGGAAATCAATCAGTCCCTTCCAGAAAAAGCCCGTGTGAAGAAATTTGTCCTGCTGTACAAAGAATTGGATGCAGATGATGAAGAACTAACGAGAACAAAGAAAGTACGCAGGCAATTTGTTGCCAAAAAGTATGAATTGCTTATCGATGGTCTGTATACCGAGGATAAAAAGATTAAGGTTAATGGAACGATCAAATATCGTGACGGTATGGAACAAACGATCCAAACGACACTTCAAGTCATCTTTATGGATGAAGGAGAGGGGGCAGCTTAATGACTTTTTTCTTGCAAATGATCGTAACAGGAGTTGTAGTAGGAAGTGTCTATGCTTTGGTGGCACTTGGGTTTGTTTTAATTTATAAATCCAGTGATGCCATCAACTTTGCACAAGGAGAGTTCCTTCTTATTGGAACCTATGTGTGTTTGACCCTGATCACAGCATACAACATACCCTTTGTTGCGGCATTAATGATTGCATTGATTTTTAGTGCGGTACTTGGGTTTGTAATTGAGCGAATTGTACTCAGGCCATTTATTGGGGAGCCGGTCATTTCGATGATCATGGCAACGATCGGTTTATCCAGTGTGCTGGCAGGAATCGTTCATATAACTTGGGGACATGAGACGCGCGTGTTTCCGAAAGTTTTCTCCGAACAGCCTGTAAAGTTAGGCGAAATTGTTATTGCACCGGTGTATCTCTGGTCGCTTTTAATTGTTGTTATTATGCTTGTGATCTTCACGCTCTTTTTCAAATATTCAAAGCTGGGCATTGCAATGAGAGCTACTGCAGATGACCAGCAGGCAGCGATGTCAATGGGAATTAGCGTCAAGATGATTTTTGCAGTAGCATGGGCGATTGCTGCAATTGTTTCAGCAGTCGGAGGAATCCTGCTAGGGAATATTAATGGCGTTAACGCTTCCCTTTCAGCTATCGGATTGAAGGTTTTGCCAGTTGCCATTCTTGGAGGGCTTGACAGTATTCCAGGCGCCATTATTGGCGGGCTCATTATCGGCATACTAGAAAGCTTGACTGGCGGTTACCTGGACCCATTGGTTGGTGGCGGTCTGAAAGAAGTAATGCCGTTTGTCATCCTCGTATTAATCCTGATGTTCAAGCCGTATGGTTTGTTCGGAAAAAAAGAAATCGAGAGGGTGTAAACGATGAGAAATCCCTTTGTAATGGATTGTGGAGAATTCCATGTAAATTATAAACAGGATATGGCTATCTGGAAAATTTCCAGAGTGCGGATGCGTGTCTTCGTTCTTCTTGCTATTTTCGCGGTATTCCCGATGTTTGCCTCCGATTATGTGATTGGTTTAGCTACACTTTGTGGAATTGCAGCAATAGGAGCAATCGGATTAAATATCCTTACCGGTTTTACGGGGCAAATTTCAATAGGGGTCGGTGCATTCTTGGGTGTGGGAGGTTATACTTCTGCCATTCTGACAGCCAAGCTGGGGTTAAGCTTCTGGATTGCCATGCCGACTGCAGGGATTATAACTGCGATTGTGGGCGGATTGTTCGGATTGCCATCGCTCAGGCTGAAAGGATTGTATCTAGCTATCGCCACTCTGGCTGCACAAGTTATTATCTTATTTGTCATTTCCCGGTGGGATTCGCTTACAGGAGGCACAGCCGGAATGGTGTTATCCAGGCCGGAATTGGGAGGATTTGTTTTTTACAGCGAACGCAGTTATTACTATCTGATGTTTGCAGTTCTCGTTATTACTACTATTTTCACCCTTAATTTATTTCGATCACGGGTTGGCCGGGCATTTATAGCTGTGCGTGACCGTGACGTGGCAGCTGAAGTAATGGGAATTGATTTGTTTAAATATAAGGTTCTGGCATTTATTGTAAGTTCCTTTTTCGTAGGAATTGCAGGTGCCTTGCTTGGCCATTACACGATGGTGGTTAGTCCTGAGCTGTATAGCATTACAGTGTCCATCGAGTATTTGGCGATTATACTTGTAGGCGGATTGGGCAGTGTGTTCGGGTCAATTTATGGAGCAGTGTTTATAACTCTTCTGCCAGTTGTTCTAAGATCTGGTGTAGAGCTTTTAAGCGGGTTTTTCCCTGACTTATCGACCGTCTTAATCGGCATGAAGGAAGTTGTATTCGGCCTGGTAATTATCTTGTTCTTAATCTATGAACCACAGGGTCTTGCGAAGATCTGGAAGAATATTAAGGATTATTTTAAACTTTGGCCGTTTTCTTATTAATTCCCGGGCAATAATATCTGAAAATTTCGAAAGTATATTTAAAAGGATGTATACTTTCAATTTTTAATAAAAATAGAAGTAATAAGGGGGAGCATTATGAAGAAATTTTGGGCAGGTTTATTGGCAGCAACACTAATGACTGGAATGCTTGCTGGCTGTTCAAGCGGCAGTGAGGAAGCTGCGGCCGACAAAAAAGGTACAGTAAAAATCGGCGGTATTTTTGACCTGACTGGAGGCACGGGTGATGTAGGTACACCTTATGCAGAAGGGGAAAAAGCATTTTTTGAATACATTGCCGGCGAGGATATCAACGGAAATAAGCTGGAATTAATCGGTGACGATTATGCGTACAAAATTCCTGAAGCACAGAAGCTATATCAAAAGTTAAAGTCCAAAGATAAAGTAGCTGCCATTTTAGGATGGGGTACAGGTGATACGGAGGCACTTCGCCAGCAGGTTGCAGCTGACAAACTTCCATTTATCTCAGCTTCTTACTCTGAGAACCTAAAAAATATTGATGAAAGCCCATATAACTTCCTGGCTGCTGCATCCTATTCTGACCAGGCAAGATCTGTATTAAAGTGGATAAAAGACAATCACACTGGCGGTACCCCGACTGTAGCTTTAATTTACAATGATACCGCATTTGGGAAGTCTCCCATCGAAGATGCCAAGAATTATGCCAAGGAAAATGGCATAGAAATTGTTGATGAACAAGTTGTTGACTTGAAGACGCTCGATGCAACATCACAATTATTGAATATGGAAAAGAAAAATCCTGATTATGCGATTATTAACCAAACATGGGGAGCAACGGCTACTATTCTAAAGGATGCTAAAAAGCTTGGTTTGGATACGCAATTTATCGGTTTAAACTGGGCAACTGGGGAAGGCTTGCTTCCCATTGCAGGCGATGCTGCTGAAGGCTTTATCGGTGTCGTAACTCATGCATTCCCGTATGAAGACCTTCCGGGAATGGAAGAGGTTAAAAATTATGTAGAGAGCAAAGGTGAAAAGCTGGAAGACAAAAACCAGAAGTTTATCCAGGGCTGGGTGTCTGCAAAGATTATGGTTGAGGGCATAAAGCTTGCTGAGGATCCGACAACGGGCGAAGGCATCCGTGCCGGACTTGAGAAAATTTCAAACCTTGATCTTGGAGGATTAGCTGCACCAGTTACATTCACAGCTGACAGCCATGCAGGCACAAATCAAATCCGTTTGGCAGAAGTCAAAAATGGGAAGTTCGAAGTATTCACAGACTATATCGGCTACTAAAAGGACTGGGGGCGAGGCTGATAACCCGCCTCCTATTCAATTTTAAGGATTTTGCAAGCTGTTATTAGGCAAAATAGTGAACTTAGCTAATAAAGCGGGGAAATTAGCGAACAATCTGCAAGGATTGGCGAATGAAATGGTTAAATCAGCAAAGAAATGTCAGATTTAGAGAATAAAAGTCGAAAACTGAAGAATAAACCTTGGACGGCTTAATAGATAAAGATACTAACTAATGAAATATGGTTCAGCGAGATTAAGAAGCTGGGAGGATAAAGCATGCTGACAATTAACAATGTCGAAGTGATGTACGATAAGGTCATACTTGTTCTAAAAGGGATGTCCATGGTCGTCCCTAAGGGGAAAATTGTTGCCCTGCTGGGTAGCAATGGTGCGGGGAAGACGACTACACTGAAAGCTATTTCCGGTTTGCTAAAAAGCGAAAATGGCGAAGTAACTGATGGTTTTATCGAATTATACGGCGAGCGGATTGATGTAAGCGATGCAGAAACCATTGTGAAAAAAGGCATTTTTCAATGCATGGAAGGCAGGCGTGTTTTCAAACATCTTTCTGTAGAAGATAATTTAATTGCTGGCGCACATACCCGCAAGGACCGGAAAAATATTAAAAGTGATATCCAAAAAGTTTATCATTATTTTCCGAAGCTTGAAATGCTGAAGCACCGTCAGGCGGGCTATCTTTCAGGCGGGGAGCAGCAAATGCTCGCCATCGGCAGAGGCATCATGGCCAAACCTAAAGTGCTCCTCTTGGATGAACCATCATTAGGACTTGCGCCGCTATTAGTGAAAGAGATCTTTGGCATCATTAAAAAGATTAATGATGAAGAGGGAACGACCATTCTGGTAGTTGAACAGAATGCCAATGTGGCTCTTTCGATTGCAGACTATGGCTATATCATCGAAAATGGCCGGATTGTGATGGACGGAACAGTGGAACGATTGCTTTCCAATCAGGATGTCCGCGAATTTTACCTGGGCATGGGCGATAAAGGCCGGAAAAGCTATAAGGATATTAAATCCTATAAAAGAAGAAAGAGGTGGCTATAGGTGGAAAAGCTGCAGGATATGATTCAGTATGCATATGAGAAAGTTCCGGGTTTTAAAAGGCAGCTTGATGCAGCCGGCCTATCACCCGATGATATTCAATCGATCAAGGATCTTGTGAAAATTCCTGTACTTAAAAAAGATCGTTTGCCTGAACTGCAGGCTGCCAGCCAGCCTTTCGGAAACTTGGCCGCCATGGAGCCAAATGAAATGGCAAGGATCTTTATGTCACCGGGCCCAATCTATGACCCGCAAACCCATGAAAAAGATTTTTGGCGTTTTTCAGAAGCCCTTCAGGCAGCAGGGGTTAATCAGGATGATATTGTGCAAAATACTTTCTCCTACCACCTTTCACCAGCTGGCTTTATGTTTGACTCGGCTCTCCGCAAATTAGACGCAACTGTGGTTCCCGCAGGAACAGGAAACCGGGAGCTGCAAATCCAAGTGATGAAGGATGTCAAAGTAACCGGTTATGTAGGAACGCCAAGCTTCTTTAATCTATTGCTTGATGCAATAGAAGAAAAGGGCTGGAAGATCGGCAAGGAAATAGTCATTGAGAAAGTATTTTTTACGGCGGAAATGCTGACTGTACAAATGCGGAAACGATGCGAGGACAATGGCATTTCAGTTTTTGAAGGATATGGGACAGCGGATTGCGGCTGCCTGGCGTTTGAGGATAAACAAGGGCCCGGTTTGAAAGTGACGGATACAGCCATTGTGCAAATTTGTGATCCGCATACAGGGAAGGAAGTTTTAGCAGGTGAGGGGGAGGTAGTCGTTTCGCTTTTTGATAAAAACTACCCGCTCATCCGGTTTGGGACGGGTGACCTTTCACGCTGGGTTGAAGGCTATGAAGGGAAAAGGATTGCCGGAGTGCTTGGCCGTGTAAGCGATGGCGTTAAAGTGAAAGGAATGTTCGTAAGAGAAAAGCAGCTTGCACAAGTCTTGGAGGGAGCAGGATATTCAACTTTCCAAGCTATTGTCACAAATGATAAGGGGCAGGATGAGTTTAGAATTTTAGTAGAATCCGAAGCTGAATTACAATCTGGATTAGCTTCCAAAATTCAGGATGTCATCAGGATTAAGCCCCTTATAGAAAGAACAGCTTGCGGCAGGTTTAAAAAGGAAGAAAAAAAGCTAATAGACAAAAGAAATTACGAATTAAAAAAGGTTTAGATTAATGGAGGGCTGACAAGCCTTCTTTTTTAATGTAGCCGGATTAACGACGATAATTGCCTAACTAAGGAAAAAAGGTAGTTAATAAGCGGGATGAACGACGATAATGGGCTAACGACTGGAAGAAAGGTAGTTAATATAAGCGGGATTATCAACGATAATAAGATAACAAATAGAACAATGGTCGTTAGCAAGCCAGATTAACGACCAAATTGCCTATCAAAGAGAAGGATGATCGATTGCTTTGTTATTCTCACTCTCTACCACCAAAAACAATCCTTTATAATAGGAAGTCACATTTGTGACCAGCAGTCCGGATTCCTGGATGGTTTGCAGTGTATTCCGGTTTAAGTTGCAGCCATCGCAGACTCGTTTCCAAAGAGGATTTAAGGCTTCCTGGGCAAATGCGGGAATCGGCTGTTCCATTTTCACATGTTCAAAGAATAGTATTTTCGTCTGGGATTTGCTTACCCTACTGATTTCCTGCAGGGCTTTAACAGGGTCTGGAATCGTACAGAAAACAAGCGTGGAAACAACCGTGTCAAAGGTATCGTCAGGAAAATTTAGGCTTTCAGCTGATTGCTGATGGACCTGAATTGGAACTGCAGCAGCTGCCTTACGCGGATGGGACTGTTCGATCATTCCTTGATTTGGTTCAATGGCGTCCACATGTTCTGCGTTTTTATATAATGGGAAGTTGATGCCGGTGCCCGCACCAATTTCCAATACACGGCCGGTAGCGTGGGAGAGTAACTCTTTTCGTATTTGCTGGAATTTCCGTTTTTCAAGCGGCCGCATGGCAAGGTCATATATGGATGGAAAGAAGTTGCTCATTATGTTCATCTCTTTTCAAAGTTAGGTTCTTTTCTCTATTTTACCTTTTTGCAAAAATGAAACAAGCTGGTACCTCAGTTATAGAAGTTCCAGCTTCAAGGAATTATAGTTTGTTTTCGAACATGTCGTTCAGCTTTTCATAGGTTTCCGGATACTTTGCCTCATACTGAAGATAGGTTGGAACAGGGTAGCGGACGCCACCTTTGTGGGTTTGCTTTAACCCTTCAATGAACTCATCTGCCATGGAAAAAGGAATCGTGAAGGCCATTTCGTGATCATGAGTCTGGCCGAAAACACGATCACCGTAGCATGGCAGGATGACTTGCGGTTTATCGGTCTTCATTGTTTTAATGACGATATCCGCACAATCAGCCCGGGCTGTAAAGGTAGATGTGATTTCCCCACCTGTATGAAAGAGGGCTCCGGCGACCATCCTCATTACCTGTGCAGAATTCCCATAGACAGCGATCACTTCTGGTTCAAAGGCTGCCCTTCCCAGTGGAGCCATCAAAACTGTTCCTGCTTCTTCTCTCTTAAACTTTGGAACAGCCGCTTCCGTTAACGCTCCTATATCACATGTCTTTGTGTACATGCCATCTGTCAGGCTTCCCTTTGTATAATAGTCCAGTTCCTCTTCAAAACCGAATGCTATTTTGGCAATCGGGCAGGATAAATCCTCTCCTCCCATGGCAAGAGCCCAACCGTAACGCCTTGCCATCGTCACACCCTGGCAAATGCTGAACGTTTTGCCAAAATCTTTAGCAGGGCGCTTTACGCGGTCAGGCAGAATTTCTTCTTTTTTCATAACCCTTATAGCAAGCGGAAAGGTGTCAGGCCGGACATATGTATGAATCGCAGTTTCCAGCTCCGAGAGTTTTTGTGTATGGGCAGTTTGCTGCATGGTTAAACCTCCTTAAAAACTTGTAAATATAATATTCTGTAAATTATATGGTTTAACCTGCCTATTTAGGAGTAAAATCTATCAGATATCTGCTCTCAGTGTAAAAGACTTTTTCAGTGATCTCTGTAATTTTGGCAATAAAGCAAACGATACAAATGTTACGGCTAAATCCAGAGGGAGATATGCCGCCATCCAGCCCCAAGCCATACTATAGCTGAATCCTTCAGGGGCATTTGCCCATAGCTTAAGAGAAAGGTACATCCAGTTCGTTCCGATAAAATAGTTGCATAGTATACTTAAAAAACCTGCAAATATGTAGTGATTTCTTGTTGCTTTCCTTTGCTCAGCAACTAATTTTCCTGTTACAAAAGCTACAAGAACAAAAGATAGAATGAATCCAAAGGTCGGGCTTAATATCTGGGCAGGGCCGCCTTTAAATTGTGCAAAAACAGGAGCCCCTATTAAACCAACAAACATGTAAACAAGCATTGCCATTGAGCCTATTCGGCTTCCGAGAATACCTCCAGCTAAAATGGCAAACAGAAGCTGCAGTGTGATTGGCACACTTCCAATCATTAAAAAAGGTGATAGATTTGCACCAACTCCCATTAGGGCGGCAAATAAACCGCAAAGCACCAGATCCTGGGTTTTTAATCCTTTCATATTTAACCTCCTTATTTTTTGTTAACTTAATATTATTTTGGTTAACATTTAATTGAATTATATATTCTCATATGTTAACCTCTTTGTAAATAAGGTTTACATAGTGGGAGGTATTTTTATTAGAAGTTTATTTATTACCGGTACTGATACGGATGTTGGCAAGACGATGGCTTCCACACTCCTGACGGGCTACCTAAAACAAAAAGGAGTAAAAATTGCATCATACAAACCCGTACAAAGCGGTGCAGATACTTTACATGGAAAACTTGCAGCGCCTGATGTTGAATTTTACAAGCTTGCAAATCCTGAGCTAGATGACAAAGAAGCTTATACATATCTATTTAAAAAGGCTTGTTCTCCGCATTTGGCAGCCCGGGAAGAAGGAACAAGGATTGAGCAGGAGAAGATCATTGACCATTATAAACAACTGGAAGCAAAATCTGATTTAGTCTTGATTGAAGGAGCTGGAGGAGTAATTGTCCCTTTAACGGATGCGGGTTACTCTATGCTTGACTTAATGAAGGAATTAGCAGTTCCGGCTGTTGTAGTTGCGCGGACTGGAGTCGGCACTATCAATCATACAGTCCTTACGGTTGATAAGTTAAAACAAGAGGGTGTACCGGTTGCCGGTGTTGTTATGAATCAATTACATATAGGAGATCCAGCTGTCGAGCTGGACAATCAATGGATGATTGAAAAGCTTACTAAAGTTCCTGTTATTGGCGTAATTCCTTATATGGAAAACCCCTCTGAGGCAATCAAAAATCCTGCATTGCTGGAAAAAGTATTTTCTAAGTTTGATATATTGGAGGAGATCGCAATTGATAAACAACCTAGCTCTTTTAGATAGCAGCAAAAATCATTTATGGCTTCCTTTTACTCAAATGACTGATTATGAGCGCGACCCGTTAATTATTGAAAGCGGTGAGGGCATAATTCTAAAGGATATAAACGGGAAAGAATATTTGGATGGCTATTCCTCCCTTTGGCTGAATGTACATGGCCACCGGAAAAAAGAATTGGATGAAGCAATTAAAAAGCAACTAGAATTAATTGCCCATTCCACGCTTTTAGGAGCGGCCAATGTACCGGCTATTCAGTTTGCGGAAAAACTAATAGAAATTACGCCTGAAAAAATAAGGAGGGTGTTCTACTCTGATTCCGGGGCAACGTCTGTTGAAATTGCGGTTAAAATGGCGTATCAATATTGGCAAAATCTAGGGGAGGAGAGGAAAAAGAAGTTTGTGACCCTGTCCAACAATTATCATGGAGATACGATTGGCGCAATTAGCATTGGCAATGTGGATCTTTTTCACCGTGTATATGGCTCGCTAATGTTTGAATCTATAAAAGCGCCTTTTCCGCTTGTATATCGTAATCCATTGAAAGATGAACAAGAAATAAGGGATTGTGCACTGTCAGAATTGAGAACAATTTTTCATGACCATCATGATGAAATTGCAGCTATTACAGTAGAACCGCTTATGCAGGGAGCGGGCGGGATGAATGTGATGCCTAAAGGCTATCTCAAAGGAGTAGAAGAGCTTTGCCGGGAGTTCAATATTCTTTTAATTGTAGATGAAGTCGCTACAGGGTTTGGCCGTACAGGAAAAATGTTTGCGGTCGAGCATGAAGATGTCCAGCCGGATATAATGACTGCTGCTAAAGGGATAACCGGAGGCTATCTCCCAATTGCTGTAACGTTAACAACAGAAGAAATTTATAAAGCATTTTATGGAGAATATGAAGAAATGAAGACTTTCTTCCATGGACATTCCTATACAGGCAACCAGCTGGGCTGTGCCGTTGCTTTGGCAAATTTAAAAATTTATGATGAAGAGAAGATTTTGGAACAGGCAGCAAAAAAAGCAGAGTTTATCAAGTCTGAATTAGAAACATTAAAACATCTTGCACATGTTGGAGATATCCGCCAGGCCGGTTTGATGTGCGGGATTGAACTGGTTCAAAACAAAGATACAGGGGAAGCTTATCCATGGATAGAGAGAATAGGTTATAAGGCAACTCTCGAAATGCGGGAACGGGGAATGCTGACAAGGCCGCTTGGGGATGTTGTGGTCTTTATACCGCCGCTTGCGAGTACGGAGGAACAAATAAGGAAGATGGTTGAAATAATGGCAGACTCTATTAAAGCGGTAACGGAAAAAGAAAAGTCAGCAGTTTGAGAATTTATTTGGTGAATGCTTGGGAAAATTAAGCCCAAGCGTTTTTGTTTTGTTGACATGAAACCAAATGGTTTTATATAATGAAAGTGAAACCTAATGGTTGTACTTTTTTATTGTAGAGGAGAATTCATGATGGAAACACTGCAAGATATCAAACTAACCGTTATTCTTAATGCGCCAATCGAAAAAGTATGGAAGTCAGTCTCTACATCAGAGGGAATTGAATCCTGGTTTATGCCGAATGACTTTAAGCCTGAATTGGGTTATGAATTTCATTTGCAATCACCGTTTGGTCCGTCTCCATGCAAGGTCATTGAATTGGATGAGCCAAATCGTCTTTCTTTTACTTGGGATAAAGATGGCTGGGTAGTTTCGTTTATTTTAAAAGATCTTGGCGGAAAAACAGAATTCACTCTTATTCATGGAGGGTGGAAACAGCCTGATGCAGTTCTTCCGAAAGCTAATGAGGAAAGCGCGGTTATCCGTGAAAGAATGTCACATGGCTGGACTGGAATTCTGGAGAACCTTGGCAAGGTTGTAGAGAAATAATGAGTTCGTCTGCCCAGAAACATGATGTGTTTCAGGCAATTGCCGATCCGACTAGAAGAGAAGTTCTAAGGCTGCTTGCTGAAAAAGAGCGTCCAATTTCCGAGATCAGCGCTCATTTTCCGATTAGCCGTACGGCGATATCGAAACATCTTCACATTTTATCAGAGGCTGAATTGGTCAGCGGGAAAAAGGTTGGAAGGGAAAAAATTTATCATTTGCAGCCCGAACCGCTGACAGAATTAAAGCAGTGGCTGTCGTTTTACGAGCAATTTTGGAATAATAAGCTGATAAAGCTCAAGCATATTGTTGAAGACGGGGATGATGGGGTAAAAGTAGTAGAGATTGATGAAAAAAGTGAATGATTTTGAGAAAAAGAGCTGAGATAGGCTCTTTTTTCTTGTTTTAAGGGCGTTTCACCCTCTATTAAGGGAGGATTTTGAACCGAAAAGATAGGATATCAGCAACTTTGCCATTTTTATTGTCAACTTGTTAAATATAGGCTCTTTTCGTATAGATTGTTGTTTTTGCTTAAGAACTCTGCCCGTTGATTTCAGCACGAGGCACTCAGCGAACCACGGGGCTACCGGGAGCCTCCTCGACGCTCTGCGTCTGCGGGGTCTCCCTTGGAACGCTACTCCCGTAGGACGTTGAATAAGCTTCTTCGAACGGACACCGCACGAAGAAAATGCGGGAGCATTTTCGAGGATCTCGTGCCTTCTGCTCCAATCAACTCAGTGATTAAAATTGGTTCGAAAGCAACAAACTTTGCGAAAACAGCGTAAATATATCATCAACTGATCAAATAAGATCGTCAACTTGCGGTTAAATATCATCAGCTGCCAGGATGATAAAAATTTTCACGTGAAATTACGTCTTTCTCAAAGAAGATATAATATAATGAAATTTGTGTTCATTATTTTTAAGGGAGTTCTTGGCGATGTATCAGACATTTACTTTACAAGAGAAGGTTAAGCAAATTTCGATTATGCTGATCCCGATTTTGATTACGCAGCTTGGCATGTTTGCCATGGTCTTTTTTAATACAATCATGTCAGGCAGATATAATGCTTCCGACCTTGCCGGAGTAGCGATTGGTTCCTCGATTTGGAATCCTGTTTTTACCGGGCTCAGCGGTATCTTGATGGCTGTATCACCGATTGCGGCACAGCGATTTGGCGAGAAAAAGAATAAAGAAGTAACATCGATTGTAAAAAATGGAATGTACCTTGGTTTTATCATTGCATTTGCTGTGATTGCCATCGGGTCAGTTTTACTGGATCCTATACTGAACAGCATGAATTTGCCGCAAGCGGTAGAAGGAACCGCACGCGGCTATTTGATTGGACTTAGCTTCGGTATTATTCCGTTATTTGTTTTTAACGTACTTAGATCTTTTATCTATGCATTAGGCAATACCCGGGTGGTTATGGTCATTTTATTTTGTTCGCTCCCGATTAATTTCTTTTTAAATTACGTGCTAATTTTCGGCCATTGGGGTTTTCCGGAATTGGGAGGAGCAGGCGGCGGTTATGCAACTTCGTTCACGTATTGGTTTATCCTTGCCATGACTGCCTTGATTATCAAAACGAAAGAGCCATTTTCAGGGTATAATATTTTTAGAAATCTGCATGACTTTTCATGGGAAAGATGCAAAGAGATCTTGAAAATTGGTGTGCCAATGGGGCTGTCAATCTTTTTCGAAACAAGTATGTTTGCAGTTGTGACTATTTTAATAAGCAAGTTTAATGTGACAACGATTGCGGCTTACCAGTCAGCATTAAACATCGTTTCTTTCCTGTATATGATCCCAATCAGCATTTCGATGGCACAGACTGTACTAGTTGGTTTTGAAGTTGGTGCGGGAAGATATAAGGATGCAAAGGCCTACAGCTGGCTCGGCATCTATTTATCGATTTTGATCGCTTTGTTAACCGGTCTCCTGGTGGTTCTGTTCCGCTATGAGGTGGCAGGTTTTTATTCGAATGAAAGCGCGGTTATTGCTCTTACTGCCCATTTCCTTATCTATGCTTTGTTCTTCCAGATTTCTGATGCCATTCAAGCTACAGCGCAAGCTGCATTAAGGGGCTATAAGGATGTGAACATTTCTTTTATTATTACACTGATTGCTTACTGGCTGATCTGTCTTCCTGTTGGTTACGTTATGGCAAACTACACAAGCTTGGGAGCAACTGGTTATTGGATTGGCTTAACAATCGGATTGCTTGCTGCAGGAATTTGCTTGTCAATGAGGCTGATCTATATCCAAAAGCGAAAGTTTGTAAGTGCAGAGGTTCAAGAAGCAGGATAAATATATCGCCTGGCCTATCATGGTACAGGCGATTTTTATTTTTGCCAATAGGATCTTTGACATCTTCCTGACATATTGGGCCGATATAGTAAAGGCGAGGTAAGCGATGCTTGGCCTTATAAAAAGTTCAGGAGGTATACGTATGAAAAAGGCATTAGCAGGTTTAACGATTGCAGGTGTATTACTGGCAGGAGGGTATGCAACAACTTCTTATGCGATAGATGCGGAAACATCGACCGAAACAGGAAAGGCCCTAACATGGAACTTTAAAGGCAAGGGATTTGGTCATCATGGATTCGCTGGTGATTCTGAATCGATCCTGGAAAAAGCTGAGGAGCTTGGCATTAAGACAGATGGAAAAGACGCTCAAACCCTGATGCAGGAAATCCGGGCGGCCGAAATTAAAAAGGAAGCAAAGGAACTGGGAATCAAAACGGATGGGAAGGAAACGGCTGAGCTCATGGAAGAGGTAATGCTGGCAAAGGTAAAAGAGGAAGCGGAAAATCTAGGCATCAAAATAGATGGGAAAGATGTACAGGCTCTTAAACAAGAAATACGTTTAGCAAAGCTTCAGGAACAGGCTAAAGATCTTGATGTAGCGACGGATGGGAAAGATGCAGAGACTCTCATGCAGGATATTCAGACAGCATCAATAAACAAGCGAGCCAAAGAACTTGGGATTTCTACAGAGGGAAAGGATTTACAGACTTTGTCTCAGGAAATATTCACGGCTTCAGTAACAAATGAAGCTAAAAAGCTTGGAATAACGGTTGAAGGCAGGGATATCCGCGAAGTCGCCCAGGAGGTTGCATCCGAAAAGGTGAAAAAAGAAGCAAAAGAACTGGGTATCACAATTGATGGCAAATACCTTCAGCAAATTGCTCAGGAAGTCAGGGAAAAGAAAGTCGTGAATCTTGCCAAGGAACTCGGGATTTCAACTGAAGATCAAACAACAGCTGAGCTTCTGGCAGAAATAGAAAAGAATGATCGTGAAAAATTACAGGAAGTTCTTGGCCAAGACCTTTTAGGAAGTAAAGGGTTTGGAATGATGGGAATGGGCATGAAAGGCGGTCATGGCATGGGTTTTAATGGTCCGGGGAAGGGCCACGGCGGAAAATTCCATGAGGGCGGCATGGGAGAGCAAGGATTCATGAGCGGTGAAAATGAAGCTGATTAAACATCTGCCGACGCTCTATAAAGGTTTGTTAAATCCCCGTATACAAATTCGGGGATTTTTCTGTATAGTAAAGTTATTGGAGGGCGGTAAGATGAAAAAAATCCTAGTCGCAGAGGATGAACTGGCTATTGCCAAAGTTTTAAGTGCATACTTGCAGCGTGAAGGATTTGAAGTCCTGGCGGCAAATAACGGGAAGGATGCACTTGATTTATTTTTCAAGGATTCGCCTAATCTGGTGCTTCTGGATATCATGATGCCGGAGATGGATGGCTGGCGTGTTCTCGAAAAAATCCGTGAAAAAAGCGCTTGTCCTGTCATTATGCTTACGGCCCTTGGTGACATTGATTATAAATTAAAAGGCCTGAATACAGGTGCTGATGATTATATTTCCAAGCCCTTTATAGGGGATGAGGTAGTTGCACGCGTGAATGCTGTTTTAAGGCGTTCACCGAATGTTTACCTTGATGAACATATTAAGCAATTTGGCAGTCTGGCTATTAATTTTGATTCCCACACAATATTCTTAAATGGAAAAGAAGTAAATTTGACGCCTCGTGATTTATCATTATTGTTATTTCTGGCAGAAAGACCGAACAGAACCTTTACAAGGGAACAGCTGATTGAGCATGTTTGGGGAATCGATTATGATGGCAGCGACCGTGCAGTCGATTTGGCTGTAAAAAGAATCCGGCAGGCTTTGTCAGATTGGCCGGCTTCCGAAGGTGAAATCCGTACACTAAGAGGAATGGGGTACCAATTCCATGTTTATGAAAAATAGAAAACGGACCACACTGCTCCGCTATTGGACGACCCGCTATCTTTTTACCCTTTTAGTGGGACTCATTATTTTAGCGGCGGGTTCGATGTGGTGGATCAGGCAAACAACCCTTGAAAACCGGCTGAATTTAATGCAGTATGTAGCTGTCGAAACAGCGGATCGGGTGGTGCAGCAGGACGGCAATATAGAATTTGATCCTTTTTTTAACCGAATGTTGGAGGAAAGGGCAAAATTGCTGGAATTTAAATTTGAGCCGCAAGTCTTTATTAGTGATTTAACTGGCCAGGTTCTTTATAAAAAAGCTGGCCGCATGCCAAGAAAAAGTCAAGCTGGTCCAGGGCTTGGAACACTGCCCGCTGAATTGCTGGAAAATGAAAGTAATGTTAAAAGAATGAATACGCAGGATGGCCAGTCTGTTTACGCAGTTAAAACGCCAATAACAGTTGATGAAAAACAAGTGGGCTGGGTTGTCGTCGTACAGAGCGCTGATGATTTGACGAATGTGAATCAGGAATACCGCCTGTTGTTTATTATGCTGGTCGGATTGGGGCTGCTCGGCTGGAGTGTGATTTATTTCCTTTCGTGTAAAATTTCACGGCCCATCCAGGAGGTAGCATTTGCTGCTGCCAAAGTAAGTGAAGGGGATTATGAAATTGACTTAAAAGCTTCTGCTAATGAGGAAGAAATTCATAATCTTATCACCTCATTTAAAGAAATGACGGAACGGCTCATGCATCTTGAAAAGCTCAGGGCAGAATTGCTGGCTGGTGTCACACATGATCTGAAAACACCGGTTACCTCTATCAGCGGGCTTGTCCAGGCTGTCCGGGACGGGGTTGTACACGGTGAAGAAAAGCAGGAGTTTCTTGATATAACGTTAAAAGAAGTCAATCGATTGCAGAAGATGATAGAGGATTTATTGGATTTTAACTCCCTTTCGGCTGGTGCTTTTTCAATACGGCCTGAAACTTGTGATATGAATAAACTTGTTCAGGACATTGTCCGCCAATGGGGATTAACCCAAAAAAGCGATTTTCAATATCGCGTCGAAGTACCAAATGAAACGATTTATCGGTCAACGGATCCCTACCGCCTTCAGCAAGTGTTAATTAATTTGCTAAATAATGCTTATCAGGCAATCGATACAAATGGCTATATCACGGTAACTTTAAAGGAAGGTTATATTGATGTTCAAGACACCGGGACGGGTATTTCTGTTGAGGAGCAGCCATATATTTTTGAGCGCTTTTATAGAGGTGAACAAAAAAAGCTGAAAGTAAGAGGGCTCGGATTGGGTTTGCCGTTCAGCAAGCTGCTCGCCAAAGCATTAAACGCCAATTTAATTTTAAAGGATAGTTCAAATACTGGAAGTACATTTTCAATCGTATGGGTAGAAAAAGGATAGATGTAAGCAAGGTTCATTTGCTTCGTTTATCCCTTTTTTTATTTTTTGACCTCTTCGAGCACTGCGAGATTTTAGGGTGAATGGTTTCCTAGAGAGAGTGAGAGTCTATTCAGGTAATTAAAAAGAATTTGTAGTATATAGACATAAGAGGTTAACTTTTCATTTTTATGAAATATGGCCATTTCTCGTATATATACATTTTTTTCATTAGTAAATACATGTTAGAAAAATCTTGTCTTTATTTTAGGCTGTTTTCGCAAAGTTTGTTGCTTACAAACTAGTTTTAATTACTGAGTTGATTGGAGTGGAAGGCACTTGATCCTCGAAAATGCATTCGCATTTTCTTAAGACGAGGTGCTTATTCGAGGAAGCTTATTCAAT
>NZ_JAGGQS010000067.1:0-5926 GCF_018613175.1 Bacillus sp. ISL-47
CTTAACCAAAACGAAAAGCGGAGGCGGCTTGATCAGCCCCGATAAGCATAAGACAAGCGCTGCAGGAAGGTGAATTTCCTTCCGGAAGTGATTGGCTTATGACCTCGAGGGGCTAGCCGCCGGAGCTGGACAACGCATTGGTGATACTCGGCAAACTTCTTCATGCATTATCTAGTTTTGAAGGAATGAAAAATTTAAAATTTCCTCTTGAAAAATCATAAAAAGACGGTATAATAATACTTGTCTTTGAAAAAATAGTCTGGTGGCGATAGCGAGAAGGTCACACCCGTTCCCATACCGAACACGGAAGTTAAGCTTCTCAGCGCCGATGGTAGTTGGGGGCTGTCCCCCTGTGAGAGTAGGACGCTGCCGGGCTGTTTCATTATACCACTATTCCGCAGTAGCTCAGTGGTAGAGCATTCGGCTGTTAACCGAACGGTCGTAGGTTCGAATCCTACCTGCGGAGCCATATGGAGAGCTGTCCGAGTGGCCGAAGGAGCACGATTGGAAATCGTGTATACGCTAACCGCGTATCAAGGGTTCAAATCCCTTGCTCTCCGCCATTATAAATTTCATATTGGCCCCTTGGTCAAGCGGTTAAGACACCGCCCTTTCACGGCGGTAACACGGGTTCGAATCCCGTAGGGGTCACCATTTTGGAGGATTAGCTCAGCTGGGAGAGCATCTGCCTTACAAGCAGAGGGTCGGCGGTTCGATCCCGTCATCCTCCACCATATATATCGCGGGGTGGAGCAACGAAGCGTTACTTCACTGAATAAACTGCGAGTTGTACCGATCGAGCTGCTGCTTGAGTTAGCTTCCTAAGATCGGGACAGTCCTTATGCTAGATGTGAGCATAGAAAAATCACATAAATAATACTATCGCGGGGTGGAGCAGTCCGGTAGCTCGTCGGGCTCATAACCCGAAGGTCGCAGGTTCAAATCCTGCCCCCGCAATCTGGTCCGGTAGTTCAGTTGGTTAGAATGCCTGCCTGTCACGCAGGAGGTCGCGGGTTCGAGTCCCGTCCGGACCGCCATTTTTTGAATGTGGCTCAGTAGCTCAGTCGGTAGAGCAAAGGACTGAAAATCCTTGTGTCGGCGGTTCGATTCCGTCCTGAGCCACCTTTATAAGCCGGTTTAGCTCAATTGGTAGAGCAACTGACTTGTAATCAGTAGGTTGGGGGTTCAAGTCCTCTAGCCGGCACCATTTTCTTATAAAGTAATATACTTATAAGGTTAATAAATATTGCGGAGGGGTAGCGAAGTGGCTAAACGCGGCGGACTGTAAATCCGCTCCTTCGGGTTCGGCAGTTCGAATCTGCCCCCCTCCACCATTTAAATAGGGGTATAGTTTAATGGTAAAACGAAGGTCTCCAAAACCTTTGATGTGGGTTCGATTCCTACTACCCCTGCCAATTTTATGATGGCGGCTGTGGCGAAGTGGTTAACGCATCGGATTGTGGCTCCGACACTCGTGGGTTCGATTCCCATCAGTCGCCCCATAATTTTAAAGTGATAAAACAAGCAGCAAACTCATATATATGTAACATAAAATTGTCAATGGGCTATAGCCAAGCGGTAAGGCACCGGACTTTGACTCCGTCACTCGCAGGTTCGAATCCTGCTAGCCCAGCCATTTTGCGGAAGTAGTTCAGTGGTAGAACATCACCTTGCCAAGGTGGGGGTCGCGGGTTCGAATCCCGTCTTCCGCTCCAGATGAACTTTAAACTTTATGGCGGCATAGCCAAGTGGTAAGGCAGAGGTCTGCAAAACCTTTACCACCGGTTCGAATCCGGTTGCCGCCTCCACAAATTTAAATCTTGAAACGCTGATATACGCCGGGGTGGCGGAACTGGCAGACGCACAGGACTTAAAATCCTGCGGTAGGTGACTACCGTACCGGTTCGATTCCGGTCCTCGGCACCACAAGATTTTCTACATTTTAATATGCCGGTGTGGCGGAATTGGCAGACGCGCACGACTCAAAATCGTGTTCCTTCTGGAGTGTCGGTTCGACCCCGACCACCGGTATCATGAAAAAAAGGTTTTCCTTATTGGAAAACCTTTTTTTTTGTGCTCTTTAATTTTTTATAATGGAAGAAATAGATAGTCTATAATCGATGATAATTTTAGAGGTGTTTTTACCAAGTTATTAAAATGGATGTACTTGCATTAGATTCTGAACAGTTCGGAAGGTGGCTTCGAATGGGTTCTGAGTGATTCGGAACCCTTTAGTTATTTAAGGAATAACAATGAAATTAAATGATTCTATACTAGTCCTAATATAAGGGTTGCTGCTATAGGAAGTAAGGAAGGTATCCTGATTCAGAGGACGGGAAGAGAAAGGGAACGAAAGGGCTTCAATCGAGTCCGCACCCTACTCAGCAAAGTAGGAAAGAAAGGGGACGAAAGAGCGGCAATCGTGACGGGGCTTTAAAAACATAATTCACATCCTTTGTTCAAGACAGATTTATTTTATGAGATACACCCTAAATTTACAAGACAAAGCTCTCACACCGGTGAGAGCTTTTCCCATATCTAAAACAGAAGTCAAAATATTGCACCATTTTGGTCAACTGAGTCACCCATATATGCAAACGTTTTCAAATATAATGTAGGAAAGCGTTTGCAAGAGTAGAGGGGGCGGTGAAAAGGATTGGAGACAAAGATTCAGATTGAAGAAACAGTTATTCAATCAGAGGTAAGAACAGTATCCAGGAAAAAGGCGAAGTTAAAGGGGATTTTAACATATGGGGCTTTTGTGGGGCCGGCGTTGTTATTTTTCCTTCTGATTCAAATTATTCCTTTTTCAATGGGGATTTATTATTCGTTTACTTCCTGGAATGGCGTAAGTTCTGCAGTTGAATGGGTAGGACTTGAAAATTATCTTAAGATTTTTAAGAATGATCCCAAGTTCTTTGATTCATTTATTTTTACAACAAAGTTTATGCTTGCTTCGGTTATTATTAGTAATTTAATAGGATTTGGACTGGCTTTATTATTAAATGCAGCATTGAAGTCGCGGAATTTATTGCGGACTGTTTTCTTTATTCCGAATGTCATTGGCGGTTTATTGCTCGGTTTTATTTGGCAGTTTATTTTTGTAAAGGGGTTTACTGCAATTGGAAACCTTACTGATCTTTCAATTTTTAAGCTGCCTTGGCTCGGTGATGAGACCACTGCCTTTTGGGGAATTGTGATTGTGTTTGCCTGGCAGATCAGCGGTTATATGATGGTCATTTATATTGCGGCTCTTCAGGGGGTTGATCAAAATCTCTTAGAGGCAGCGAGGATAGACGGAGCATCAAATTGGACACTGCTGACCAAAATCATCATCCCGCTTATCTTACCGGCATTTACAATCTGTTTCTTTTTAACCATTTCGATGGCATTTAAAATATTTGACCTGAATATTTCGCTTACTGGCGGAGGTCCATTTAATTCAACACAATCCGTTGCGATTAACATCTACCAGGAAGCATTCCAAAATAACCGGTACGGCCTGGGTACAGCGAAATCAATTCTATTCTTCCTGGTTGTTGCGATCTTTACAACTGTCCAGGTTATGATGACGAAGAAGAGGGAGGTTGAGGCGTAATGAACCCAAAATACACAAAGTATACGTTTCTGCTTGAGGTTATCGGAATTGTTTTGGGTGTTATTTTCCTCATTCCTTTCTACTTCGTTCTCGTTAATTCCGTAAAAGGCTTTGCCGATATTTTGATCGATGCAGCGGCTTGGCCAAAAGAGTTTCTTTTCTCAAATTATGTGAAGGTATGGGATATTATTAATTTCCCGCGTGCCTTTTGGAATTCGCTTATAATAACGGTAGTCAGCAATATCGGTCTTGTTGTCATTAGTTCAATGGCTGCCTGGAAGATGGTTCGGACACCAGGGAAGCTTAGTAAAATTTTGTTTGTCTTCTTTGTATCTGCGATGGTCATTCCGTTTCAGACGGTTATGATTCCGCTGATGAAGCTGGGCGGTGCATTAAATCTGACAAATAGTATTCCGGGATTAATCATTATGTATTTTGGCTTTGGTGTCCCGTTATCTTTATTTCTTTATCATGGATTTATAAAAACAGTTCCTATTGAAATTGAAGAATCAGCAAGGATTGACGGCTGCAGCCAATTTGGTGTTTTTTGGAGGATTGTTTTTCCGCTCTTAAAGCCAATTACGGTAACAGTCGTGATTTTAAATACATTGTGGATTTGGAATGATTACTTATTGCCGCTGCTTGTGCTGCAGGATGCAGAACTTCGCACGATCCCATTGGCAACGAGCTCATTCTTTGCACAATACACGAAGCAGTGGGATATGGGTCTGGCCGCTCTTGTAATGGGCATTACACCGGTTATTATTTTCTTCTTATTTCTGCAAAGGCATATTATTAAGGGCATTGCACAGGGGTCTATTAAGTAGTTATAGAGATTTTTGCCGCTAAACACGAATCGGTAAAAATTTATATAAAAATTATTCAGGGGGGAAACAAATATGAAGCGCTTTGCTTTTCTATTGCTGTCATTGATTTTGGCGGCAGGCATTATTGCAGGCTGTTCTTCTTCAAGCTCTTCAGGGGACGAAAAGCCAAAGGGTGATTCAAAAAATGAGGATGAGGTTGTAACACTGAATATGTTCCAATTTAAAGTTGAAATTGCCGAACAGCTTCAGGAAATGATTACTGAGTTTGAAAAAGAACATCCAAATATTAAAGTTAAGCTTGAGACAGTTGGCGGTGGAGCAGACTATAGTGCCGCTTTAAAAGCGAAATTTGCTTCGGGTGAACATCCTGATATTTTTAACAATGGCGGATTTAAAGAGCTGGAGCTATGGAAAGAACACCTTGCTGATCTTTCAAATGAGCCATGGGCAGAGCATGTACTTCCAATCGGAAAAGTGCCAATGACAGATACAGATGGCAAGCTTTACGGTATGCCGGTAAACCTTGAAGGTTATGGATTTATTTATAATAAAGATTTATTTGAAGAAGCGGGAATTAAAGAGCCTCCTAACACGATTTCCGAGCTTAAGGATGCAGCTAAGAAACTAGAAGATAAAGGGATTACGCCTTTCTCTGCCGGCTATGGAGAATGGTGGGTAATCGGGCAGCACTTATTAAATATTCCATTTGCACAGCAGGAAGATCCGGTTGCTTATATCGAAGGTTTATATAGCGGATCTGAAAAGATTACGGGCAATGACAAATTTAAAGAATTTAAAGAAGTAATGGATACAGAAATCAACTTCGGAAATGACAACCCATTAACTACTGATTACAATACGCAAGTTACATTATTTGCTTCAGGTAAAACGGCAATGCTGCAGCAAGGAAACTGGACAGAGAATATGATTACTGAAATTAATCCTGATATTAATATGGGCTTCCTGCCGATTTCATTAAGCGATGATGAAGCAGCAACGGACCGTTTGCCTGTTGGAGTTCCTAATAACTGGGTACTTAATAAAAATTCAGAGCACCTTGAAGAAGCAAAACTATTCCTCGATTGGATGGTATCATCTGAAACAGGAAAACGTTATATCACAGAAGAATTTGCGTTCATTCCTGCCTTCGAAAATATTGAGCCTAACGGTTTAGGACCACTTGGCCAATCCATTCTTGAATATTCGAAGGAGGATAAAACGATTCCTTGGACTTGGTTCAGATGGCCGGATGGAGCGAACAAAGAGTTTGCCGCAACCATCCAGGAATATGCTGCAGGTAAAATTGATTATGATACTGTTCTGGAGAGGTTCCAGGCTTCATGGGATAACCTGAAATAATTTGGTTTTAATAAAAAAGCTCTGTTAAAGGTTAATGTTGTTTTTTAGCACCCTGTTGTGGAGCGGAAGGCACGAGATCCTCGAAAATGCATTCGCATTTCCTTCGTGCGGTGTAAATTCGAGGAAGCTTATTCAAAGTCCT
>NZ_JAGGQS010000067.1:5938-113277 GCF_018613175.1 Bacillus sp. ISL-47
ACAGGCCAATTTAACAGAGCCAATAAAAAAAGAAAGCATGTCTGCTGCAGATATGCTTTCTATTGTATCTATTACTTAAAAAAATATATCTGTCTGATACAGTTCCCTTTATACTATTGTAAAGACAACAAAGCAGCGGGGGATGTAAATGTTTAAGGGGAGCATTAGAAATAAATTGACTATTCTGTTGCTGATTGCAACAATTGTGCCATTTGGGGCATCTATTGTGATCACGTATTTCCATACGACAGAATCGCTGAAAAATCAGGCCATTAAGGAAAATAGCAATTTATTGTACCAGGGAAAGGTGAACCTTGAAAGCTACATAAATGAACTGAACGGATTAACGCTATCTCTTTATAATAATCCGGGTTTTATTAATTTTATAAGAGATCCCCAGAAAGAAAACAATTATCAGGCTGTAGATGCAACAAGGAATGTGATTTCAACCATTCTGTATGCAGAAGAAAATATAAAACGAGTAAATATTGCTGTAGCAAAGGAAGATCGGCTCATTACTGCTTCCAAGCGTTCCACTGTTATCTTTTCAAGAAAGCTGACGAACATTAATCAGGAGTATTATGTAAAGGCAAAAGAAAGCCCAAGCAATATGTATCTTGAACCTATTCATAAGATTAAGGAACCGGAGGATAAAAAGCCTAAAAATGTCATCACTCTCCACCGTTCACTGACCAATATCCCATCAGATGAAGTCCTGGCTTACATTTCGCTGGAATTTTCACCGGATCAAATCAATAATATTAGCCGTAACCTTTATACAAAAGGAAATGAGGAATTTTATATTGTATCACAAGAAGGAGAATTGATATACCGCTCCAATGATGAGAGTGAGGGGGGAGCCAATAAGCCTAAATGGATTGATTGGGTAATAAAGACGGACAAAGAAAAAGGTACAGTTGAATGGAGAGAAGGTTCATTCAACGGTGTTATGGTTTACGATCAATTGTCGAAAAATTCTGGCGGCTGGTACCTCGTAAAGAGAGTTCCGTATACAACCTTATATGAAAGTGCCTTTAGTGTAGCCAAAATCAATATTATGTTTGGAGCCGTTGGGCTTCTTCTCGTCATTCTTGCTACATTATTTATCTCTTTTAAAATAACTTCTCCGATCAGAGTACTTCTTCAATATATTGAACAGGTAGAAAAAGGCAATCTGAAGGTGCATTTTAAATCTATTGGGAACGATGAGATTGGTTATCTCGGTGACCGGTTTAGACGCATGATCGATAAAATTAATGATTTGATTAACCGGGAGTATAAATTGCAATTGGAAAATAAAACGAATCAGCTAAAGGTTTTGCAGTCTCAGGTGAATCCCCACTTTTTATATAACGCACTGCAGTCAATCGGCACTGCTGCCTTAAAGAATCAGGTTCCACAGATTTATTCGTCCGTTACTCACCTATCTAAAATTATGAGATATAGCATGAATATGGAAGAAGATATGGTACCGCTTTTAAAAGAGATTGAGCATACCAAAGCTTATCTGCTGCTCCAAAAAGAGCGGTTTGGAGATCAGCTGCAATTCTCCTTTGAGCTTGATGAAGAGGCTATGAAGATTCCGGTACCTAAAATGATTCTGCAGCCAATAGTTGAAAATTACTTCAAGCATGGCTTTGATGCGCGGGAAAAAGCAGGTGAGATAAAAATTGCCTGCAGGCAGGATGAGTTTTTTCTTGATATTCTTGTGAGAGATAATGGGATAGGTGTTTCAGAAAACAGGCTTGATGAAATCCACAGAAACCTGATGAATGATCGGATAGGACAAAAGGGTGAGGAAACGAATATTGGCTTGAAAAATGTGTATGTCCGCTTAAAGCTGTATTATGGCGATCGTTCATTTCTTCAGATAAAGAACCTCAAGCAAGGTGGACTTTTAGTTTCTATTAAACTTCCAAAAAGGATGGAAGGTGGTCAAGATGAAAGCGATTATCGTGGATGATGAAAAGCATGTTCGTGAAGGGTTAATGCTTTTAGCCGAGTGGGAGCGTTTTGGGATTAAAACAATCATAGAAGCGGTTGATGGAAATGAGGCCGTGAAGCTCATTAGCGAGCATCGACCGGAAATTATCTTTACAGATATGAGAATGCCGAAAAGAGATGGAATCAGTCTTTTAAAATGGATTCATTCTTCAGAAATTCCCAGCAAGACCATTGTAGTCAGCGGATATGATGATTTTGAATATATGAGAAACGCCATCTGCTATAAAAGCTTTGATTACATCCTAAAGCCAATCGATCCAGAAGTTTTAAACGAAACATTGGAGAGAGCTGTTACGGAATGGAACCAGCAAAGTTGTCCGGGAATACCTCAGGGGGTGCAATACGGAGAAAAGAATGTCATGCAGCAAATAGAAGAATTTTTGCTGGAGAGCTACAACAAAGATTTTACTCTTCAGGAAATTGCGGATCGTTTTTATTTAAGCAGAGAGTATATTTCAAGAAAGTTTAAACAGGAGTACCAGGCTACCATCACCGATTTTATAACAAATATCCGCATGGAAAAGGCGAAAGACTTATTGCAGAATACAAAGCTTAAAATCTATGAGGTTGCTTTTCAAGTCGGCTATCAGGATGAAAAGTATTTTAGCAAGGTGTTTAAAAAGACAGCAGGAGTTTCGCCGAATGAATATAGAAGCTCACTTGTTTAGTAACAGAAGGAGGAATAACCATGGTTAACGTTTTAGTTTGGAATGAGAACCGCCATGAGAAGAAGGATGAAAAGGTAAGAGCTGTGTATCCGGATGGAATTCACGGTGCGATTGCCGGCTTTTTAAAAAATGACGGATATATGGTTAGTACTGCAATATTGGATGAGCCCGAGCATGGAATTACTGACGATGTTTTAAAGAAAACTGACGTAATGATTTGGTGGGGCCATCTCGCCCATGGGGAAGTGGAAGATTCCATCGTTGAAAAGGTGAAACAACGAGTGCTTGAAGGAATGGGGCTGATTGTTCTTCATTCAGGGCATTTCTCAAAAATCTTTAAAACGTTAATGGGAACCTCTTGTGATTTAAAGTGGAGGGAGGCAGATGAAAAGGAACGGATTTGGATTGTAGACCCGAGCCACCCGATTGCTTCAGGATTGGGAGAATATATTGAGCTTGAACGAGAAGAAATGTACGGGGAGCATTTTGATATTCCTGCTCCTGATGAACTTGTAATGGTAAGCTGGTTTGAAGGCGGAGAGGTCTTCAGGAGCGGATGTACATATAAAAGGGGTAAGGGAAAGATATTTTATTTCCGCCCAGGGCATGAAACGTACCCAACTTATTATCATAAGGACATTCAGCAAGTCATTAGAAATGCTGTTCAGTGGGCTAAGCCTGCCGGTCTTCCGACACCTGTTTATGGAAACGCAAAACCATTAGAGAAAATCAGTGCGAAGTATGAAGGAGTGAAGAAATAAGATGGAAAAAATCAGAATAGGGATTATTGGCTGCGGAAGTATTGCGAAGCATCGCCATATGCCTGAATACCATGCAAACAGCGGGACAGTCATTGCGGCGGTTTGTGACATTGCAGAAGAACGAGCACAGGGGTTTGCTGAATTATACCAGGCAAAAGGGTACACCGACTATGAAGAATTGCTTGCTGATGCTGATGTGGATGCTGTCAGCGTGTGTACCCCGAATTATCTGCATGCTCCGATTTCAGTTGCGGCACTTAATGCAGGGAAACATGTTCTATGCGAAAAACCAATGGCTACCTCAAAGGAAGAGGCGTTGGAAATGATTGAAGCAGCCCATAAAAATGAAAAAAAACTAATGATTGCCCATAACCAGCGGTTCGTACTGTCACATAAAAAAGCAAAAGAACTAATTGAAAGAGGCGAAGCCGGAAAAATCTTCAGCTTCCGAACAGCTTTTGGCCATGGCGGTCCTGAGGGATGGAGTGCGGATGGCAAAGATAGCTGGTTTTTCAAAAAGGATCAGGCTTTCATCGGCGCAATGGGTGACCTTGGCGTTCATAAAACGGATTTGCTTCGCTATGTACTTGGAGAAGAGTTTGCTGAGGTCGGAGCCTTTGTGGAAACAAGTGCAAAGAAAAATGCTGATGTAGAAGACACTGCTGCATGTGTTTTGAAAACAGAAAGCGGTGTGATCGGCACTTTGGCGGCAAGCTGGTCCTATGTTTCCAAGGAAGACAACTCAACGATTATTTATGGAGAGAAAGCGATCTTAAGATTAGAAGATGACCCAATAAATTCTCTTATTGTGCAATATGCGAACGGTGAAACTGTAAAGTATGAACTTGGCGGAATCCAGACAAATGACGAAGGCGGACAAAAGAGTTCAGGCGTCATCGATCATTTTGTGGATTGTATTGTAAATGATCAAGAACCTGCCATTTCAGGTTCAGAAGGAATGAAGTCGCTTGAAGTTATTCTTGCTGCCCTGGAATCCAGCAAGACCAAACAAATCGTCAAAATTAATTGAGGTGCACTTATGAGGAAATTGCGGATAGGGATCATCGGAGCTGGCGGGATTGCCCAATCCAGGCACATTCCTGTCTTTCTGAAATTCTCTGACAGCATAACCATTACGGCTGTATGCGATGTGAATAAAGATACAGCAAAAAGAGCTGCAAGCCAATTCGGTATTGAAAAGTCATTTACAAATTATAAGGACATGTTTAGTGAAACAGATGCAGTGGTCATTTGTACCCCGAATAAGTTTCACTCTGAGATTACAGTTGCTGCACTGGAAGCTGGACAGCATGTACTGTGTGAAAAGCCGATGGCAATGTCATCAGAAGAATGCAAAAAAATGGTTGAAGCAAGGGACATGTCGGGAAAGGTCCTGGCGATTGCTTATCATTACCGATTTATGAAAGAAGCACAGGCTGCAAAAAAACTCATTCTTGCAAATGAAATAGGCCGGCCATTTGTTGCGAGGGCAAGGGCGATGAGAAGACGGAAGGTACCGGGCTGGGGTGTTTTTACGAACAAGGAACTGCAGGGCGGTGGAAGCTTAATTGATTATGGGTGCCATCTTTTGGATCTTTCGCTTTGGCTAATGGGAAATCCAGGAGAAATGGAAGTAATAGGGTCAGCTTATAATACGTTAAGCAAAATGCCTGATCAGGTCAATCTATGGGGCAGCTTTGACCATAAAACCTTTAATGTTGATGACCATGTGACAGCCTACATAAAATTTAAAAATGGTGCATCTCTGATTTTTGAAACTTCCTGGTCAGCCAATATTGAAAGGGATGAAGAAAGTGTCAGCCTTTCAGGAGAGCACGGAGGAATCGATGTGTTTCCATTCAGGATGAATCAATCCAAGCATGGGATGCTCCTCAACACCCTCCCAGAATGGCTGCCTGGGGAGGTAAACTACTCTCTGGCACAAACGCAGAATTTTATTAATGCCTGTATGGGCAGGGAAGAGTTTACAGTTAAACCTGAAGAAGCTTTACAGACAACAAGAATAATCGATGCAATCTATAAAAGCAGTGGAAAAAGAGAAAAATTTTAAGAAGCAGGAGGGGACACTTGTGAAGCTGGGTGTATTTACAGTTTTATTTGCAGAAAAAAACTTTGAGGATATGCTTGATCATGTGAAGGCCGCGGGTCTGAAAACAGTTGAAATCGGAACGGGTGCTTATCCCGGAAATGCTCATTGCAATCTTCAGGAGCTTTTGAAAAGTGAAGACCTTCGTCATGATTATTTGGAAAAAGTTACGTCCAGAGGACTGGAAATCAGCGCATTCAGCTGCCATGGCAACCCTATTTCACCTGATAAAGCTTTTGCAGAGGAATCAGACAGAGTGTTATATGATACCATCAAACTGGCAAGCTTGATGAATGTTCCGGTTGTAAACTGTTTTTCCGGAACAGCAGGTGATGGGGAAGATGCCAAGCATCCGAATTGGCCTGTTGCACCATGGCCGAATGAATATGGAGAGGTATTAATATGGCAATGGGAAGAAAAGCTCATTCCTTACTGGAAAAAAGCCGGCCGGTTTGCCAAGGAGCATAATGTTAAAATTGGGCTCGAGCTCCACGGCGGTTTTCTTGTGCATACACCTTATACGCTTTTGAAATTAAGGGAAGAAACCTGTGAGGCAATCGGGGCTAATCTGGACCCTAGCCACTTATGGTGGCAGGGAATCGATCCTGTTGCAGCCATAAAAATATTGGGGAAAGAAAATGCTATCCACCACTTCCACGCAAAGGACACCTATATTGACCGGGAAAATGTAAATATGTATGGCTTAACGGATATGCAGCCATATGGCAATGTGCAGACAAGAGCGTGGACATTCCGGTCAGTAGGATGCGGACACAGCCTTCAGGAATGGTCAGATATGATGAGTGCTTTACGGACCTTTGGCTATGATTATGCTGTAAGCATTGAACATGAAGATCCGCTTATGTCGATTGAAGAAGGATTTACACGGGCAGTTAAGAATTTGCAATCGATCTTAATTGAAGAGCAGCCGGCTTCCATGTGGTGGGTGTAGACATTTTTAGATGGCTGGGGAGGAAATTAAAAAACCTCTCCGGTGTTTTTTCGACAAATTTCTCGAATAGGGTTGACCCTTTCTGCTGAATTTAGTAAAATTAAATAGTTGATTCGACAAAGTGCTTAATAGTTACCTAATAATGCGGGTGTAGTTTAGTGGTAAAACCTCAGCCACGAGCAACGCATCCATGAATTAACGTCGAGTTGCCTCGACGCATCCGTCTTCTCTGAATCAGCTTGAAGAGGAAGAGGCATGAAAGAACGGGAAAAGAGTTAGTATTTAGGTAATTTAATTTTATACGCGGGTGTAGTTTAGTGGTAAAACCTCAGCCTTCCAAGCTGATGATGAGGGTTCGATTCCCTTCACCCGCTCCATACATAGCCAACGCAGTGTTTCGTTCAAAAAGAACGAGGTATTGCGTTTTTTCATTTTTGGCTACTAACCGGTACCAGGTACCACCCGAATTTTGTCGAAATAAAAGGGTGCTTTTAGCACCCGATTACCTTAAAGTTCCCATCGCCCCCATGGACTTGTGTGTACATATTCATCAATGATTTAACCATTTTCTCAGCTTGCCGGGTTTCAAGTGAAGGGCGCAAATAGACGATTTGGACAGCATTTTTTGTTTGTTCTGTTACTGCTGTCCTTTCAGAGTCGACGAATGGGCTCCCGAATGGGCCCGCTGCATCTTCGCAAATAATTAAATTGGCCAGTGAATTGGGTCTCCCATTTAAACCGTTATATTCTTCGCTATCTTTGCCAAGCCTGATAGATAAATCACCAGTGAGCTTGTCTGCATCATAAACGCCAATCGGAATTTGATATTCCAATGAGAAGAAGTTGTTAATATCAATAGAGCTATTGACCGGCTGCAGGTAGTTCTGCTTTTTAATTCTGCGGTACAGTGCTTCTGCAGAATGCCGGTAGCGGTTAGGGTCCTTTCCGGCTGTCTTGAAAATCTGTCTCCATTCTTTAATGCCCTCCAGATCCGTGACGTTTTTATCCTCTAAATCAAAATAGATAGATTCCTGGAACAGCTGGAGACGACCTTTTACCATTTGCGGAGACTGTCCGACTTCTATATTTGTATATGTAATAATACCGACTTTAAAATGCGGAAATAGTCCGCACAGCTCGGGAGAAATTGTAATTTCCAAGCTTTCCACCTCCAAATTTACTTTAAAATAGTTTATCATAATAAGCGATGTTCCTATAAACAATGACCTTTCAAATATATAAATTTCCATAGAAGGGAGGTTCTAAGATGGACTTTGCACAATTCAAACAGGAAGTAATTGAGTATAGTAAAACAATCGGGATTGATAAAATTGGTTTTACATCGGCGAGCACTTTCGGTGAGATGAAAAACAGGCTAATTCGCCAGCAGGAGCTTCAGTATCAATCAGGATTTGAAGAGCCTGATATAGAGAAGAGAGTCAATCCGGGGCTTTTGGTAGACAAGCCGAAGTCGATCATCTCGATTGCACTTGCCTATCCTTCAAAAATGAGAGTAAGAGTAGTCAGCAAAAAGGGTGAGAGAAGAGGGATCTTTTGCCGGGCTTCGTGGGGCAAAGACTACCACCATGTACTGAGAGACCGCCTCCAAAAGCTTGAAGAATTTATTCAAGCACGGATTCCTGAATCGATCTGCAAATCAATGGTCGATACAGGCGAGCTGGTGGATAGAGCAGTTGCGCAGCGAGCTGGCATTGGCTGGAGCGGGAAAAACTGTTCCATTATTACACCCGAATTTGGTTCGTATGTGTACCTCGGAGAAATGATTACGAACCTTCCGTTTGAACCTGACGAGCCAATGGAGGATAGATGCGGCAGCTGCAATAAATGTGTCGAGGTGTGTCCGACGGGAGCTTTAATCCAGGGCGGGCAGCTGGATGCACAGAAGTGTATTGCTTTTTTAACGCAAACGAAGGGCTTTCTTCCAGACCCTTACAGAGAGAAGCTGGGGAACAGGCTTTATGGCTGTGATACCTGCCAAACGGTTTGCCCTGAAAATAAAGGCAAGGACTTTCATTTTCATGAAGAAATGGAGCCCGATTCGGAAGTTGCCAAACCACTTTTAAGACCGCTGCTTTTCATCAGTAACCGTGAATTTAAGGAAAAGTTCGGACCTGTTTCAGGCTCCTGGAGAGGGAAGAAGCCAATACAGCGAAATGCAATTATTGCTTTGGCCCATTATAAAGATGAAACAGCAATCGGTGACTTGATTAATGTTATGAAATCCGATCCGCGGCCAGTAATCAGGGGAACGGCTGCCTGGGCTCTGGGGAAAATTGGCGGTGAAGAATCTCTTTCTGCCTTGGAACTAGCTTTACAGCAGGAAAAAAATGAAGAAGTTCTTGAAGAAATCGAAAAAGGCTTAAGCTATATCGAACAATGATGAGGAGGGGCTACCTCCTCTTTTTTTTATGTTTTTACCTTGGAAAACCTATGCGCAGAGAAATTTAGTTGTACGCAGAGAAAAAAATTTATGTGCAGACAAAATCGTTCTATGTGCAGAGAAACTACTAAAGAGAGATAGAAAAGCACTTTTATTAGTCAAATGCTGTTTATTTAAGCAAAAATTTAAGCAAGGTCCATTCACCGCCTTCATATGTATTGAGTATGAGAGGAGTGAGGTGCGTGAGAGACCAGCTACAGGAACTTTTAGTTAAAAGAGTGCAGCAATGCGTTTCCCATTCGAGGAATTCAATTCATACTTGCCCTAAAATTGAAAAGAAGAAGGAATCTTTGTCCGGCCGCTCAGGGGAAATTGTTAAAGCCCAGGCCACTGGGAAAGTTACCAGAGTTGGCGAGGAGAAAGATGGAGTTAAGCGGGTTGAATACAATGTCCACTTCAGATACTTAATTAAACATAAGGGCATGCTCTATATGGAAGAGGAAATTGAAGAGCGCATAGCTGAATTTTATAAAGGAGTTTTAGTCGAGGATCAGGAGATAAATCCTTTTGAAGATATCCGGATCGAAGAAGAACAGTTAACCTGCGGGAATGAAGGGGAAGAGGAGAGGCTGGAATATAAATATGACCGGATGAAAGCCGTGCAATATGCAGAAAAATGGTGGAACAGCTATAATCCCGCTTATAAAAAATTCGAGGTGGATTGCACCAATTATATTTCACAGTGCCTGCATGTAGGCGGCGGTCCTATGAGGGGTTATCCAAACCGCGGAAAAGGGTGGTGGATGAGGAGCGAGAACTGGAGCTTCAGCTGGTCGGTAGCCAATTCGATGAGACTGTATCTTCCGGGTTCAAGTGCTGGGTTAAGGGCAAAAGAGGTCTCCAGTCCGGATCAGCTCTTATTGGGAGATGTCATTTGTTATGATTTTCAGGGAGACGGACGATTTGACCATACGACCATTGTAACGGGAAAAGATGCAGTAGGGATGCCCCTTGTCAATGCTCATACTTATAACAGCAGGATGCGTTATTGGGCTTATGAAGACTCAACTGCATACACACCCAACATAAAGTACAAATTTCTCTCTATCACCGATGACAGGTAATTTGTCAGAGGAATTCAAAGTGATATAATAGCATGTAGAGTATAATTTAGAGGTGAAGGAATTGGCATTGCATGTAGTTTTATACCAGCCGGAAATTCCGGCTAACACAGGAAATATTGCCCGCACTTGTGCGGCAACTGATACAATATTGCATTTGATCCGTCCGCTGGGCTTTTCCACTGATGATAAAATGCTAAAGCGTGCCGGATTGGATTATTGGCAGTATGTAAATATTATGTATCATGATTCACTTAATGACTTCTTTAAAAGCAGTGAAGGCGGTGAATACTTCTATTTAACGAAGTACGGCACCAAGCCGCATTCCACATTTGATTACAGTAATGTGGACAAAGATTATTATTTTATTTTTGGCAAGGAGACCACTGGCCTTCCAAAGGATGTTATTGAAAGCAATAAAGATCGTGCATTAAGAATTCCGATGAACGACAATGTCCGTTCACTTAACTTATCAAACACAGCAGCCATTCTTATCTATGAAGCGCTGCGCCAGCAGGAATATTTACATCTAAATTAGAGCTGTCCGAGGCCTGGATTCTGTCAGGCCTTTTCTTTTGGAGAAAACTCTCTTTTCCGGGTAAAATGAAAATGACAAATGGAAAGGATGAGAAGTAATGAATGAAGTTACCAATTTGCTTATGGACCATCGTTCAGTCCGGCATTTTGAAGACAAACCTTTAACTAGGGAACAGATTGAAACCATCGTGCTGTCTGCCCAGGCTGCTTCCACATCAAGCTTTGTACAAGCCTATTCAATAATTGGGGTTACGGATAAAGAAAAGAAAGAAAAGCTGGCGGAACTCGCCAACAATCAAAGCTATGTTGCTGAAAATGGACATTTCTTTGTTTTTTGTGCAGATTTGCATCGTCATGAGGTAATAGGCCAGATGGAAAACAAAGATGTGATACCATCAATCGAAAGCACGGAGAAGTTTATGGTTGCTGTAATAGATGCAGCATTGGCTGCTCAGAATGCTGCTGTTGCTGCCGAATCTATGGGGCTGGGGATCTGCTATATTGGCGGTATCAGAAATAACCTTGTGGGTGTGGCCGATCTTTTAAAAACACCTGAACGCGTCATTCCGCTATTTGGTTTGGCTGTAGGCTATCCTTCTAAAGAGAATGATAAAAAGCCGAGACTGCCTCTTCAGCACATTTATCATGAAAATGAATACAAACAGGATGAGGAGGACTACCGAAAGGAACTTGAAGAATATAATAGAATAATTTCAGAGTATTATGATGAACGGACAGGAGGAAGAAGGACGGACACCTGGACAGGACAAATTGGCGGCATGATGGAAAAACAGACTAGAATGTATATGAAGGATTTTGTTCAAGGGAAGAAAATGGATTTAAGGTAAAACTATAAACCATAGAAAAAAGCTGCTGGATAATCAGCAGCTTATTTGTTGTTTACGCCTGGCTTGTCGTCATATCCAGCAGTGAAGATAGCAGCAAGGAAAGCAACCATTACACCGATAATAATAATTGTACCCATGTATATGTAATCCTCCTTTAACGTATATGTCAATAGGCAGGCATCGAAACGTCCATAAGAGGAAATGCATTCCATGTTATGGAGTTTAGCCAATCCGGCCCTTACGGTCAGTTAAACTTCTTCTTGAATTATAGAAAGGAGTTTTACTGACCGTTAAACTGCGATAAATATAAGCTTATTATAGCCCAAAAAAGGATTGGTGTGAATGAAAAGTGTGGAGTTTTTTTTACAGCTTGGCTGCTGCTGTATATTTTTAAAAAATCCAATGGCCGGCTCTCTCATATAACTTCCCCATAAAAAGAACAAACCAAACTCTCAACAGATTTACGCATGTTCAATTGCCGGGGCGCATAGAGTATATTAATCGTCTCTGATAATGCGACAGGGGGAGGTCCTTATGGATATTCTAAAAAAAATTGAGATGTATCGACATGAAGAGGAAAAGCTTAAATGGGAAGGGACTTTTGGAGAGTATTTAGAAATAATTAAAGAGAAGCCATGGGTTGCCCAGTCAGCACATTCACGGGTATATAACATGATTAAAGATGCCGGTGTAGAAGAAGTGAAGGGGCAAAAACGATATCAGTTTTTCAGCAATCAGCTATTTGGCTTAGAAGAGGCACTTGAAAGACTCGTGGAGGAATATTTCCATCCGGCTGCCAAGCGCCTGGATGTACGAAAAAGGATACTTTTACTTATGGGACCAGTCAGTGGCGGTAAATCAACATTAGTGACAATGTTAAAAAGAGGTTTGGAGCAATATTCCCATTCTGATAGGGGAGCGGTCTATGCTATAAAGGGATGCCCTATGCATGAAGATCCGCTTCATTTAATCCCGCATCATCTCCGCAAGGACTTCCATGATGAATATGGAATCAGAATTGAAGGGAACTTATCGCCATTGAATAGTATGCGTCTGGAACAAGAGTATGGAGGCCGCATAGAGGATGTTATAATTGAGAGAGTTATTTTCTCTGAGGACCGCAGGGTAGGCATTGGAACTTTCAGCCCTTCGGATCCAAAATCTCAGGATATTGCTGATTTAACTGGCAGCATTGACTTTTCAACCATTGCTGAATACGGATCAGAATCTGATCCTCGAGCATATCGCTTCGATGGGGAGCTGAACAAGGCAAACCGCGGTATGATGGAATTCCAGGAAATGCTGAAATGCGATGAGAAATTCTTGTGGCATTTATTATCGCTAACACAGGAAGGCAATTTTAAAGCAGGGCGTTTTGCTTTAATTTCAGCTGATGAGCTTATTGTAGCGCACACGAATGAAACGGAGTACCGTTCGTTTATTTCAAACAAGAAAAATGAAGCACTGCATTCCAGGATAATCGTCATGCCGGTTCCTTATAATCTAAAAGTTTCAGAGGAAGAAAAGATTTACGATAAAATGATTCGCGAAAGTGATGTTGCCAATGTGCATATCGCTCCTCATACCTTGAGAGTTGCAGCAATGTTTACAATCTTAACCCGTATGAAGGATCCGAAAAAAGGCGATATTGATTTAGTGAAGAAGATGCGTTTGTATGATGGAGAAAGCGTAGAAGGCTATAACAGAGCGGACGTGGAGGAATTGAAAAAAGAGCATTCGGATGAGGGCATGAGCGGTATTGATCCGCGTTATGTTATTAACCGCATCTCGTCTACGATTATCCGCAAAAATATTACCAGCATTAATGCGCTTGATGTATTGCGTTCCCTCAAGGAAGGATTGGATCAGCATCCATCCATCACTCCGGAACTTAAAGAAAGATACCTGAACTTTATATCCCTTGCCCGTAAAGAGTATGATGATATTGCCAAAAAAGAAGTTCAGAAAGCGTTTGTCTACTCTTATGAAGAATCTGCGAAAACCCTTATGGAAAATTATCTGGATAATGTTGAGGCATATTGTAATAAAGCGAAGCTGCGCGATCCATTAACAGGCGAGGAAATCTCACCGGATGAAAAGCTTATGCGTTCCATCGAGGAGCAAATTGGCATTTCGGAAAATGCGAAAAAAGCGTTCAGAGAGGAAATCCTTATCCGAATTTCCGCTTATGCCAGAAAAGGGAAACGGTTTGATTATAATTCACATGATCGTCTTCGTGAAGCCATCCAGAAGAAGCTGTTTGCAGACCTAAAGGATGTAGTAAAGATTACAACATCCTCCAAAACACCTGATGAGCAGCAGCTGAAGAAAGTTAATGAGGTTGTAGCAAGATTAATTGATGAGCATGGTTATAACTCAACATCAGCAAATGAATTGCTGCGTTATGTTGGAAGCTTGCTGAATCGATAAATTTTAAGAAGCCTGGCAAAATGCTGCCAGGCTTTTTTTATGCAAATAGAATATTTGGTGGTATTTGAAAATAAATCTAAGAATCTGCAAATAAAATTTGCAAAAATATAGGGAAATCTGCAAATAAGTATTATTGACAGTTCGATTGAGTGTATAAACGAGTGTCATAACGGCCAAAAGAAGTCCTAATTCAGATGAAAAAGCAGTTCAACTTGGAAAACTGCTGTAAAAGCTGCCAAAAGACCGACTTTTTCTTCAAAAACCCAAATAAAAAAGAGGCTGCAGCGCCTCATGATCATTCTTCTTCAGCTTTTACTATGGAAGTGTCTCGTTTCACCTGACATTCGGGACAAACTGGCTTGTTTTCAATATAAGCAGCCCGGTCATATAGGGACAATTCACCGAACCAATCACAGCAAAGGAATTCACTCATAAAATCCCCCCTTTGGTAAAATCATATTTTGGCTTGGCTGTTTTTATGAGAGGCAGCAAAGGAAAAGTTTAAACAAGCCTGATGTGGGGAATATAATCACCAGAGGTGATATTCATGAAGAAGAAAGAATTGGACAAAGATTATACACCGAGAAACAGCTCAATGGCAGAGAATGTTGAAGAGATGAAAAATTTGGGCAATCAGATGGAAAACCTGCGCACCAATAAAGAATTAAAGGAAGATTATGATAAATACCCAGACCCTATACAAAATAAAAAGAAAGATAAAGACCTCCGCTAAAAAGCGGAGGTTTTCTTATTGTAAAATACATAGAACCCACTAAAGGCACTAACCCATTTATAAAAAGGGCTTGTCCAAAAGAGGTTACTAATGTCTTATTGTCAAAATTATTTGTAAATTATTTTGTCTTCTTGCATAAGATAGAGTAATAAACATTTCTTTTGCTGGAGCCTAAAAGGGTTTTGGATGCTGCCAGAATGGCAGGGAAATGAGTCTATGGATAGCAGGCAGACTGCAGATTTAGGGATGATGTATCTTTTTTGACACTCGCGATATTGTATGTTGGAAGGCTGGAATGTGTGAAAAAATTAAATTATTAAAGGAGGGGTTTAAATGACGAATGTCAATAACCATCAGTTTGTGATTTCCCAAGAAGATTGGTCCCTCCATCGCAAAGGCCATGATGACCAGCAGCGTCATCAGGATAAAGTTCAAGAAGCAATCCGCAACAATTTGCCTGATTTAATAACGGAAGAGAACATTGTAATGTCGAATGGACGGGAAGTAGTAAAAATACCAATTCGGTCATTGGACGAATACAAAATCCGTTATAACTATGATAAAAATAAACATGTCGGCCAAGGCGATGGAGATAGCCAGATTGGAGATGTAGTGGCACGCGATGGTTCCGGCAGCCAAAAAGGACCCGGAAAAGGGCAGGGAGCAGGCGACCAGGCAGGCGAGGATTATTTCGAAGCGGAAGTTTCATTAATGGAAATTGAAGAAGCACTTTTTAAACAGCTGGAATTGCCTAATTTAAAGAAAAAAGAACAGGATGAAAACCTGGTGGAAAACATTGAATTTAACGATATACGGAAAACAGGTCTTATGGGCAATATTGATAAAAAACGAACGATGATGTCGGCATTCAAAAGAAATGCGATGACCGGGAAGGCTGCATTCCACCCCATTTATAAGGAAGATCTGAAGTTCAAAACCTGGAATGAAATTGTAAAGCCCGACTCAAAAGCAGTTGTTCTTGCTATGATGGATACGAGCGGAAGTATGGGGATATGGGAAAAGTATATGGCCAGAAGCTTTTTCTTCTGGATGACCCGATTCCTGAGAACCAAGTATGAGACGGTAGAAATAGAGTTTATTGCCCACCATACGGAAGCAAAGGTGGTCTCAGAGGAGGATTTCTTCTCCAAGGGGGAAAGCGGTGGAACGATTTGCTCATCTGCGTACCGAAAAGCGCTTGAACTTATTGATACAAAATATAACCCGCGAAAGTATAATATTTATCCGTTCCATTTCTCTGATGGTGATAACCTGACCTCTGATAATGCCCGTTGTGTTAAGCTTGTAGAAGACCTTATGAAAGTGTCCAATATGTTTGGATACGGTGAGGTTAACCAGTATAACCGCCACTCGACCCTTATGTCCGCGTATAAAAACATCAAAAATGACGATTTTCGATATTATATCCTTAAGCAAAAAGCTGACGTATTCCACGCTATGAAGAGCTTTTTCAAACAGGAAGATGAAAAGAAGGTGTATGCGTAAAAAGAGGGGGAAACCTCTCTTTTTATTATTTTCGCAGAAAAAAGACCCCTAAATCGAGGCCCTAAAAAATGTGTCCATATGGCATTGAAAAAGACTTCTAGTCCGGAAAATACCTGCAGATGCTATACCAGCACGAGAATGCTATTTAATTTCCGTCATTTTGCCACCCCCTGGTTCGACGAATATATCCATTATTCGTAATATATTAGGGTGAAAAACTATTTACAGCTTGTCTTTGTTTAATCGGCCATCTGTGTCCAATTCAGCATTGGCCTTAATATCTACTTCTTCATGCTTTACTTTTTCGGTGATGGTCTCAGTATCCTGGACCTTTCTTTTCCCAATCACGATCTCTTCCGTCACCACTGGTTTTTTTTCTACATGGAGAATTTCTTCTTTCAGCGGCACACGGATGGTTTCTTCTTCATCTATGAGTGTTTGGGTGTCTGCAGTTGAGTTTGCCGGTTTACGCCGCTTAATAAAAGCTTCTTCATGCGAGACAGGAACATCAACGTTTTGCTGTTCCTCGACAACTTTTTTGGTAACCTCCACATCACCTGACTTTTCGGCCAGTTTTTTAATATCCAGTTGTTCTTCTTTTACCTTGAGCACCTCTTCACGGGCCGAGGCACTTTCCCGGTAGGCTTCAGCTCGTTCCTCTGTCTGCACCTGACTTTCATTCTGGGCAGAAGGGTATGTGCCATAGTGGTCGACGATTAAGACATACTTTCCATCGAAAACCATGCTGGCATACTCATCCAGGTCATGCTCATCAAATCTTGTTCCGTCTTTTTTATCAGGATCTATTCCTGAACTCGTTGCGGGGTCTTCACCCATAAATAGCGCTTTTACGGAGTCAAGGAAGCGCTGGTTGCCCAGTTCCTGGGATCCGACAATTTTTAGGTTTACACCATAATTGTCTGCAAAGCTATCAAGATTTGCTCCATCTTTTGAAACAATAACCAGGTTTTCTTTTTGGTACCCGTTGGACTCTGCTCTTTCAATTGCATCTTTGAGCTCATGCTGTGTATCATAACCGCCGATTAATATATTTTTCTTCATATTTTCTCACTCCTATAGTCTTGTTTTTTTCTTACTTTCCCGGAAGAGCGTCTCGGGAAACTCTATTAATAGATTAGGGAGCAAGGACGATACGAAAAATATTAATTTAGGCGGCTAAGCGAGAGCCTGAGCAGGCATGGTTTCCTGCATGAAACTATTTTTCCATGCAAGTAAAATATAAACGAATCCCGAATATTTAACAGGTACAAGCCGTATGAATTAATAAATCTAGGTGAATACAGTATGATAGTGATATCACTCTATTATCTGGAACTTGCTGCTGGAGGTGGATATATGGAGATTGAGAAGCTGGCTAAAAAGCTGAAAGTCCGAACCCCTGTTATATTAGGGAGTGAGCGGTTTTCGAAATTTGCCATTTTGCTTCCGCTGGTTGAAATGAATGATGAAATTCATGTTCTGTTTGAAGTGCGTTCGCTTAAAATGAGGAGGCAGCCTGGTGAGGTATGTTTTCCGGGAGGAAGAATTGATCCTGGCGACAGGGATGAAGAACATACTGCTATCCGTGAGACATCAGAGGAACTGGGTATTGGCGAAGGTAGCATCACAGATGTTTCTCCGTTAGATTACATGATTTCTCTTGGGCAAATCATCTATCCTTATGCAGGCATTATTAAAAACCCCAGTCAAATTGTGCCTAATCCTGCGGAAGTGGAGGAGATCTTTACTGTACCGCTTTCGTTTCTCAAGGAAGTAAAGCCGGAAACTTACCACGTGAATTTTAAGGTAGAGCCTGAAGAGAATTTTCCTTTCGACTTAATCGTTGGAGGCGAGAATTATAATTGGCAAACAAGGAAGATGGAAGAGGTATTTTACTATTTTGAGGACAAAGTTATTTGGGGACTCACAGCAAGGATTCTTAAGCATTTCCTTGAAATCATTTACGAAACCCCTAGTGAGAATAATTAAAAATGAAAGCGTTTTATGAAAACTATTTTTAAAAAAGTGGTTGACGCGGCTCATTTAAATGTTTATGATTTATTTTATTAATTTAAATACTTAAAAACTTCTTATCAAGAGAGGCGGAGGGACTGACCCTATGAAGCCTCGGCAACCAGCATATATATGCCCGGTGCCAAATTCAGAGGAAATTTAATTTCCGAAGATGAGAAGGCGGAATGAATGGTACGTTAATTCAAACCCCTTCTTGTCTGTTATGGGCAGAAGGGGTTTTTTATGTTGATAAAGGCACATTATTAAAGCAGGGGGAATGCAATTATGTCAGCGATATCAGTAGGACTTTTGGGGTTTGGCACAGTAGGAAAAGGTGTTTATGAAACAATAAACAAACATCAGGGACGGCTTAAAGCAATACTTGGAAAAGAAGTGAAAGTCACTGCCATTCTTGTAAAGAATGTAGATAAGCATGCTTTACCTGAAAAGGACGTACTTCTAACTGATGATTTTCAAAAAATAATTGATCTTCCAAAGCTTGATGTAGTGATTGATGCGATTGTTGGGAAGGAGCCGGGCTATACATATTTACGTCAGGCTATTACAAGAGGCTGCCATGTGATAACAGCAAATAAAGAAATGTTTGCGCATCATGGAAGTGAATTAAAAGTGCTGGCAAAAGAGCATAATGTTTCATTGGGCTTTGAAGCAACGGTAGGAGGCGGGATTCCCATTATCCAGACTCTCAAGCAGCTGCTTAATGCAAATAAAATTGAGAGGATTGAAGGCATCCTAAATGGCACCTCCAATTTTATTCTAACAAGTATGCGCGAAGAAAAGCTTTCATTTGAAGCCGCGTTAAAAATCGCCCAGGAAAAAGGGTACGCAGAAGCAGACCCTGAAAACGACATCGAAGGATACGATGCTTTTTATAAAGCCGTCGTCCTGAGTGAACTTGTATTCGGGAAGGCGCCGGAGTGGGAGAAATCAACAAGGATAGGCATTACCGATATTTCAATTGAGCAAATTAATATTGCTTCTTCCCTGGGCTTAAGGTTTAAGCATGTGGCTTCTCTTGAGAAGGAAAAAAGTGCAGTCCAATGTACAGTGAAGCCCGTATTGGTTGGAGAGTCCCATCCGTTGTACAGGGTTGAAGGGGTACAAAACGCGGTTTCAATTGATGCAGATATTGTGGGGAATATAAGCCTCCAAGGGCCTGGAGCGGGAATGTTTCCAACAGCGAGTGCCATCATAGAGGACTTGATTCATCTTGGTACAAATGATTTCCCAGCTGTCTTTGAAGAATTTAATGCTGAAGGAATAGATGCGGGCTTGCCTATTTGGGCATTGTTCGGTGGAGCGGACAAAGCAGAATTGCCTGAAGACTTTGATATCCTTGGAAGAGTTTCAGCGGATGCGGTGATTGTAAAGGCCTCAGAGGCAGCTGTAGCCTCATTGGAGGATAACACTGTAGTTGCTTACCAAATACTTGGAGATCATGGCTTTGTGGAAATACTGGCAGAATTGCAGCCAGTATAAGAAGTGAAGTCTATAAAAAAAAAACAGGAGGAGCAGCTTATGGGCTGCCCCTCCTGCATTATGCTTATAGAGATGGTGGATGTTATGCCTGCTGATTTTTCAATAAAGACTGATTTAGTCCGGAGTATAGATCCTTCACATGAACCGTCACTATCTTGGCGCCAATCTGGACATGGACCATATTATCAAAAACAGCTGTTACCAGGCCGTTTAATGACACATTCGTACCAATATTTAAATCCTTATCAGCAACTTTCACGTTCTTCTTATCTGCCATCGTAACACCATCCCATTCCATTTTATTAATAATCATTCATACAAAGAATATTGCCTTTTTATAGTAAAATAAACGCTCAAATGAAAAAAGTCCAGTAAAAAAGCCTGGTTTTTTATCGACAAATTCCTTTAGGTACCAGGTACCTGTCGAATTTTCTTTAACGGAAGACAGATGATGGCACATTAAACTGGTTCCATAAGAAGATGATAAACAGGATGGACAGGATCCAGGCTGCTACGGGCCGTTTGTGGTGAACTATAAGAATGGTAAACATGGTTGTGTTAAAAAAGATAGACCACTTTAAGCTCCATCCATTAGAGTATTTAATCAGGTTTAATTTAATGTCAATGATTTCATTAACAGTATAGAGGAGAACCCAGCCTGCAATGTAAAGGATCTTCTTAAATAAGCTGCGGTTTTTGGGGAATCTGTATAAAAAAATGAGAATGGTGGCTGGGTATTTAACGGCCATGATGGAAAAAGTGACATGAGTGTTGGTCAGGTGGACTTGCTCATCAAATCCCTGTGGATTATATCTCCACATTGGATAGTGGTCAGATAACAAATATAAATAAAGAAAGTCCCCCAAGATGAAGAAAAGCAGGGTGGGATAATAATTTCTCCAGTTTCTCCAGTCTCCCCATTTCCATAAAGCAAAAAACCATACAAAAGCATAGAGCGCATTCAATCGATTCATCCCCTTACCAGTACACAAACCTGTTATTCCTATATTATCCAAGTGAAATAAGTTTTAAAAAAAATAAAATAGGACTTTAGTTTGTTTTTTTCAGTGATTTTCCCTTAATCCGAAATTGGTCCTAACTTACAGGAATGAATTTGCGAGGAAAGGGGTATGGATAGTTCATAAATATAGCTTACAAAAAGGATGATATACTGCACATGAATATGCCTCTTGCCATAGGGCTAATATTTCTTGTCCTATTTATAACTGCTCTGATCGGGATAAAAATCCTAAGGATACCTGATATTGTTATTTATATTATTTTAGGAGCCGGAATCGGCTTTTTCGGATATTTCCAGGATACAAAGGTAATTGAGGTTGCTGGAGAGATAGGTCTAATCCTGCTATTCTTCCTGCTTGGAATGAAATTCTCTGTTCGTGAATTAAGAAAAAATGGGAATAAAGTTTGGAAACCAGGTCTTTTGGATGTCCTGCTTGGTGTGGGTGTGACAACAGCAATTGCCTATATTGCTGGCCAAAACTTATTTGTATCGCTGTTAATCGGAGGAATTGTATATGCTACAAGCTCCTCTATTACGGTTAAGCTGCTGGAAAGCAAAGGTCGCCTTGACAATAAGGATTCCGAATATATACTTTCCCTTTTAATTTTTGAGGATCTAATTGCGCCTATCCTGGTGACAGTTTTAATTGGATTAAGCGGAGAAAGCTTTTCATTTGTAGATTTTCTTTTAATCTTTCTTAAAGTAGCCCTCTTAGCCGGAATTGCTATATGGATGAGCAGAATTGTTCTTCATAAAGCCCAGCATTGGATGAAAAAGGTTGCGAATGAAGATTCGTTTTTAATTTTAGTATTGGGAGTAGCGATTACTTATGGAGGATTCGCTGTATTCCTTGGGCTTTCAGAGGTAATTGGCGCTTTTCTAGCTGGAATCATGCTTGCCGGAACGGTCGTAAAGGTCAAAGTGGAAGAAGTCGTTTTTCCAGTCAGGAACCTCTTTCTCCCATTCTTCTTCCTTAACTTTGGTCTTTCACTTGAGTTTAAAGAAGATATACCCTCAATTGGACTCCTGGGTGTGATCGTCTTATGGTCAATCATCCATAAGCTGGCTGTTGGTTATTTCGGAGGACAATGGTATGGACTATCTAAAACGGATTCCCTCAAGTCGGGATTTTCAATGGCCTCAAGGGGGGAATTCTCTGTTATTATTGCAGGATTGGCAACAGGAGGACTAAAGGTATTTGCTGGTGCTTATATCTTAATTGCTGCTTTAATCGGCATGCTGCTGTTTCAACTGGCCCCCCGTATTCAGAAATGGCTGAGTAAAAAACAGGAGAAACAAGCATAAAACCGGAAGAGCCGCTCCTTTCTAATGGAATAGGAGCGGCTCTTCCGGTTTATTTTTATCATCTTTCAATGAAATATGAAGTTCTTTTTTCTTATTTACAGCAGCATAAAATACATCCTCAAGATTTTTAATCTGCTTTTTTAATAATTCCCGCTTAAGCCACTCTTCGCTAATGTTTTCCCGCCGCATGACATTTCTATAAAGAATACCGTCTACAATGATGGGGAGCTCCCAGCTGCTTTCTCTAATAGGAGAAGAGAAATGCTCTACCCGGGCTGTTTCTTTTTGCGGCAGTAATTTGACAGTGAGCTCCCCATTGGGCTCAACCATGGCAAAGTCAACATCTTTTATATTAAACACATTTTTCTCACGCAGCATCCGCAGCACATTATCAATCGAATATTTTATGGTTTCCATATTCTTGACGAGAAACTGCCCTTTGTAAATGACGATAGTTGGCTCAAATGTGACCAATTTCCCAAACTTTCTATTTTTAATCTTCAAATAGGAAACAAGCATTTGCAGTGAGGCAATGCCAATAACTGCGAACATGGTGAAGAGGTGATTAACCTTTGGTTCTGCTATGTCGGCGCCAACAACAGATCCCAGGGTAAGGATAACTAAAAAATCAAAGACCGGCAGTTCACCTATGGATCTTTTTCCCATAATTAATGTGACAGCTAATAATAACGGCAAAATCGTATAGATCCTTCCAAGGACCTTCATTAAATCAATAAATGCATCCATCACGGCACCCCTTAAAAATTTTCTTTTTCAGACATTGTTGGTTAAGATTTTTTTTACTCAGGGAGTTTTATAAAAATGATGAAGTTATTGAAAAAGTTCTTCAACATTGGCAAATTAACCCTTCTTTCTATGCCGTGATACGAAAGGATTGCCGGTAATCCAAAATCTCCAAGGATAATCCTTAGCTTCGCCGGAGTTGTCGATCCCAATCCGTTTTCCGCAGGAGATATCCTGTGGAGTGGTTCCTTTTGCAATCAGAAGAGGAGGCTCGGAAAAGCTGCTGCCATAGTCTCCCATGGTAATTCCTAGAGCTTTCGTCAATTTTCCCGGTCCGTTTGTGAGATTCTTAGGGATTTCTATGTTTCTCCTTTGTTTCATAAGTTCAATCCCATCAACGGGCTGGACTGCCCTAATTAGAATGGCTTCAGGCTTTTCAATGGGGCCACTGACGACATTCACCAAACAGTGAGTATGCATGACATATGTATAGGCAACTCCAGCCTCGCTGAACATTATTTCAGTCCGCTTTGTTCTCCGGTTTCCAAAGCTGTGTGCTGCCCGGTCTTCCGGCCCCATATATGCCTCTGTTTCAACGATATAGCCTGAAGTAAGTCCTTCTTCTGTTTCTTTTATTAAAAGGCAGCCCAAGAGAGCTTCAGCCAATTTTAGTGTGGGCTGCTGAAAGAAAGCTTTTGGAAGTGAAGTATATGGAATATGGTTTTTAAGGTGTTTATCGGGCATGAATATCTCTCCAAACTCGTTTTTCTCTGGAAGAATGAAACTGTAAAAAAGCATTTGTGTGCAAAAGGGAAATCTTTTCATTGAACCTATTTTTTAATGGAGTGAAGCTTAATATGCTGCACCCTTTTTCATATGCTATTACCCTGTGCCATTTTTTCATAATCATACAAATGTAAGGTGAATACTTTTGTTAAGTTAAATAGCCTGAAGTATAATAGCAAAAGCAAATACATAACAGGATGTGTAATGACATGAATAAAAAAATTGGGTTTATCGGATGCGGGAAAATGGCACAGGCTATCATTGGCGGAATTATAAAATCCAAATTGCTTATTCCAGGGCAGATTATAGCCACTGCCAATACAAAGGAGACACTCGCTGATGTTAAAAATAGGCTGGGCATTGAGATAAGCCTTACCAATAAACATGCAGCAGTTGAGGCGGATATTTTATTTCTGGCTGTAAAGCCTGATCTCCATATTGAAGTAATTAAAGAAATCAAGGATAGTATTAAGCCGGGTGCAATCATTATAACAATTGCTGCAGGCATCAGCCTGGACTATTTGGAAAGAGCTTTTGGCCAAAAGATAAAGGCGATCCGCTCCATGCCAAACACTCCATCGTTGGTTGGAGAAGGAATGAGTGCGATTGCAGCGAATAAATTAGTATCCGCAGAGGATCTTGAAGTGGTTATACAAATTTTCTCAAGCATAGGAAGAGCAGAAGTGATGGATGAAAAAATGATGGATGCCATTCCAGCAATCAGCGGCTCCTCGCCAGCCTATGTTTACATGTTTATTGAGGCTTTGGCTGATGGGGGTGTAAGGGCGGGGGTGCCTAGGGAACAATCCTATCAGCTGGCCGCGCAGGCTGTTTTGGGGGCTGCTAAAATGGTGCTGGAAACGGGGAAGCATCCCGCAGAATTAAAGGACCAGGTCTGCACTCCAGGCGGGGCAACGATTGAAGCAATAGCCAAACTGGAGAAGAAGGGATTCCGTGCTGCTGTCCTATCTGCAATGGAAGAATGTTACGATAAAACAAAGGCTCTCTCGGATAATAAGAAATAGAAAGAGGATTAGAATGTTAGATATACGTCCCGAAAAACCAAGTGAATTTGAGAAGATTTTGGAGATAAACAATTTGGCATTTGGCCAGGAAAACGAAGGGAAGCTTGTTAGTCTGATACGAACATCCCCGCATTTTATCCCGACACTATCCTTAGTTGCGGAGAAGGATGGGGAACTATCAGGGCATATTTTATTTAGTGAGGTAATGATTGAGACTTCACAGGGGACTACTGTAAACACTATTGGACTCGCCCCGATGGCAGTAAAGCCTGATTTTCAAAATCAGGGTATTGGCTCAGCTTTAGTAAATGCAGGCCTCGAAAGGTGCAAAGAACTGGGATACGGCCATGTTGTCGTATTAGGCCATCCGGAATTCTATCCCAGATTCGGTTTTGAGCCGTCTGTAAAATTTGGTATAAAGCCGCCATTTCCTGTCCCTGAGAATGTCTTCATGGCTCTCGAGTTAACAAAGGGGGCACTAAGTGGTATAGAGGGAGCGGTTAGATATCCCCCGGCATTTAGTGAAGTTTCTTAGGATTTTACTATGCAGTTGACTCAAAAACCCGGCATGAATTTACATGCCGGGTTTCTTTAGGTCATGAGCGGAAGCCGAATGGTGAATTGGGTTCCTTTATTCACTTTGCTTTCAGCTTTTATTGTACCGTCCATACTTTCAATAATTCTGTAAACTACCATCATTCCGAGACCTGTCCCTTTTCCTTCTTTTGTTGAAAAATATGGCTCACCGAGTCTCTTAAGCTGTTCAGGAGTCATGCCTAATCCTGTATCCGCTATTTGGAGAATCAGGTTCTTTTCGTTTTCGTTCGAGGTAATATGCAAGATGCCACCATCTGGCATTGCTTCTATGCCGTTTTTTAAGAGATTGAGCAAGCATTGCTGAAATTTTGCTGAATCTCCTTTTATGTATAATTGCTCCTGCAAGCTTTCAATCACTTCTACTGAATAATGATTGGCGTATGGAGTGATTAAATCAATAGCCTTCCGAACCTCTACTTGTACAGACAGCTTCACCATTTCGTTTAGATGGGGTTTGGCAAATGTTAAGTAATCGCTAATTATACTCTCTGCCCGGTCCAGCTCCTCTAAAGCTGTTTCCAGGTAGTAAGCACGTTTAGCTTCATCGATAGCAGGGTCCTTTAAAAGCTGCAAAAAACCGCGGGTTACTGTCATGGGGTTCCTGACTTCGTGGCTGATACTTGCGGCAAGCTGGGAGACCACCTCCATTTTTTCATTTTTCATTAAAGCCGTATCCAAATGGTAGTTTTCAATAATCAGTTCGGCGGTGTATGCAATCATAAGCGTACCGATTGTTTGAGTAATAAAAAAGAGCAGCATAAAGGATATATCAATCTTAAAGTTTAAGACAACTTCCGGGATTAGAAGAGAAATCACTGAAAAAACAGCAGACAAAGATGTCACCATTATTAGTTTTTCCGCCAGCATAAGCTTTCGGTAGCGCTTAGACAGCATAAATGCAGCAAATGTAACCATAGCCATGATTATGATTGTATTAACAATACCTATACCGCCAAAGGGCAGCCGCACGCCCATAACGAGAATAAACAATAATAAACTAAGCTTAGGCCCGCCGTACAATCCGCCAAGAAGCACAGGAATTAATCTAAGATCAAAAATAAATTGTCCGCCTATATTTATAGAGAATAGCATACATAATATTGCCGCGACGGAAACCAATATAAAAATTAGTATTTTTTGATATTTAACAAACAATGAGTTCAGCCTGTCTACTACAATAAGCTGGAAAAATAATAAAACCATAAATAAAAGAAGGAGGTTAAGCAGTAAATCCTTCATTGTAATAACCCTTCCTTTTCGATAGGAATTGTACATTTGCCGTAGCTTTGTACCTATTTTATCGGAATTGCAGCGAATCGACTATTCACAATCATAGACAAATTTCGACAATGTTTCATCTATACATTTAATTTTTAGTTAATTAGTGAGAAGAGATGGAAGAAAAGTCCCGGGATATTAAAAATAAAGGGTCTATTCGAAAAGGTTGTTGCTTTTAAATAGATTTGTGAATAAAAAATTAGTTTGCGAAAACAGCCAAAATAAAAGAACCTTCTCCTTTCCAACAGAATATAATTAAAAGACCAGCAAATGAAGAAAAAAATACCTTTTAATCCGACTTGACGCATAGGAATACATGTATTATAGTTAGTCATTATAAAAATAATAACTTTTTAGGGGGATCATATCCAATGACTACAGGTCTTTTGGTTTTAAATATTGCTATTATGCTATTGCTTATATCCGGCTTATTTTATATGCAAAAAAAGCATATTTCGTTTTCAAAGCGGGTGTTTACTGCATTGGGATTAGGAATTTTGTTTGGTTTTGCACTTCAGCTAATCTATGGTGCAGGATCAGAAATTATTGCAAATTCGGCTGACTGGTTTAATTTAGTCGGCGGAGGTTATGTTAAATTCCTGCAGATGATTGTTATGCCGCTTGTTTTCATTTCAATTCTGGCAGCTTTTACGAAACTTAAATTAACGAATAATATCGGGAAAATCAGTGTGCTTATTCTTGGGTTGCTGGTGGGTACAACAGCAGTTGCTGCTGCTGTCGGGATTGCAACAGCTGTTGGGTTCGATTTGGAGGCAGTCCAAATAAGCGGAGGCGATGCTGAGACAGCCCGCGGAGAACAGCTTGAAGAAAAATTTCAGGGTATTGAAGGAAGAACCTTCCCGCAGCAAATGCTTGATTTACTTCCTGCCAACCCATTTCTTGATTTTACAGGAGCACGTCCAACATCCACGATTTCTGTGGTCATCTTTGCAGCCTTTTTAGGAATTGCGTATGTAGGTGCCAGAAGGAAAGCACCGGAGCAAGCTGAGCTTTTCGCAAAAATCGTAGATGCTTTCTATGCCATCATCATGCGTGTGGTTACAATAATTTTGCGCTTAACTCCGTATGGTGTTCTGGCGATTATGACTAAAACAGTCGCAATGAGTGACTTTGACTCTATTTTGAATTTGGGGAAATTTGTTGTCGCCTCTTATGTTGCGCTTGGAATCATGTTCCTGATTCACTTGCTGCTTTTGACTATGAGTGGCTTGAACCCTATAACTTATATGAAAAAGGCGTTTCCGGTATTAACCTTCGCCTTTACTTCAAGAACAAGCGCAGGTGCATTGCCTTTAAATATTAAAACCCAAAAATCTTTGGGTGTTCCTGAAGGGATTGCCAATTTTGCAGGTTCATTCGGACTTTCCATCGGACAAAATGGATGTGCGGGTATTTATCCGGCTATGCTGGCTGTTATGATTGCGCCAACGGTTGGAATTAATCCACTGTCACCAGGATTTATTTTCACTGTCATTCTCATCGTAGCCATTAGCTCCTTTGGTGTGGCAGGTGTCGGCGGCGGTGCAACATTCGCAGCAATTCTTGTATTGTCTGCATTAGACCTTCCCATAGCACTTGCCGGTTTACTGATCTCGATTGAACCGTTAATCGACATGGGCCGTACAGCCGTAAACGTAAGCGGATCGATGACATCTGGAATCCTTACCAGCCGAATTACCGGTGAAATCGACGGAAATATTTATAGCGATATGAATAATAAAATAGAAGCGGAAGCATAAAGAAAAAACGACAGGTACCTGGTACCTGTCGTTTTTTCTTTTAAAGCGGTTCGGATTTTTTAATGACCGTTAAAGATGTCATGGCCCCTACGAACATAATAGTGATAAAGGAATAAAGGAATTTTTCCATTCCGACAATTTTTAATCCGCTTAAAATGACTAGTCCGTCTATCGCGAAAATTAATGCTCCAATGTTGATAGGAATAAGCTTTGTCATCAGCTGGGCTAGTAAATCCGTTCCCCCGGTGCTGGTTTCATAGCGGAGCATAAGCCCAATTCCGAAACCAACCAGGCATCCTCCTATAATAGCGCTTGGAAGTACAGCGAGATCAAAGCGTCCCCGCAAATACGAAAGAAGATCAATGGTAAGCGATGAAATGAGGAGGCCGTGAAGACTATAATAAAAATATTTTTTCTCGTAAAACCAAGCAAGAACATATAAGGGAATGCTTAAAACAATCATACTCAAACCTGTGGGCAGCTCGTAATAGTAATGGAGAATCAGCCCTATGCCAATAATGCCGCCATCGAGCAAATGATGTGGCACCAGGAACCCATTAATGCCAATGCCCAATAAAAAACTTCCTAATAAAATCGCAATCAGCTTTTCGAAAATAAGCCATCACCCTAACTTGTCCTATCTTTATTATTAGACTATGAGGCGATGCTGGCAAAATAGAAGTGCGGAGTGTTTTAAATACTAAAAAAGCTTATCCAAATGGACAAGCTTTTTAAAATATTGAGTGCATGAATTAATGAGGCAAAAACGCAAGCTGGTAAAAGAATAACACGGCGAATAAATACACAAGCGGGTGAACTTCACGCCATTTTCCTTTTACTACTTTCATTAGCGGATAGGCGATAAATCCAAGCGCAATTCCTGTAGCGATGCTTGATGTCAGCGGCATGCTTAAAATAATAAGGAATGCTGGGAATGCTTCGTCAAGTTCATTCCAGCGGATGTGCGAGATGCTTCCCATCATCAGGCTTCCAACGATAATCAGGGCAGGTGCCGTGATAGCTGCAAGTCCAGATACCGAACCGACTAAAGGGCCAAAGAAAGCTGAAAGAAGGAATAAGCCTGCTACAGTCAAAGTAGTTAATCCGGTTCTTCCGCCGGCAGAAACACCTGTAGAGGATTCAATATAAGCAGAAGTCGGGCTCGTACCAAACATGGCGCCAACAGAAGTAGCAATGGAGTCCGATAACAATGCTTCACGTGCTCTAGGCATTGTTTTACCTTTCATTAAACCTGCCTGTTGGGCAACTCCAATCATCGTCCCTGTCGTATCAAAAATAGTTACAAGGAGGAATGAGAAAACAACTGCATACAAACTATGCTGGATGACATCCCCTATGGCTTCAAAAGGATTTAAAATAATGATTCCATCCGGAAGAGTTGGGAGTGATACAAAGCCCTGATCAAAAGAAAGATGCCCGGTAAAATACGCAACCACACCAGTAATGATCATTCCAAAAAACAGAGCCCCATTAATGCCGAGAGTCATTAATATCAATGTAGCAGCAAGTCCGACCAAAGCGAGAATGGCTTGGGGAGAATGCAGGTCGCCAAGCGCCACAAGATTAGTTGGATGGCTTGTAATCAGCCCGGTTAGACGCAAACCGATAAAGGCTATAAATAATCCAATTCCGGCTGTAATTCCGTGCTTTAAATTATCCGGGATGGCGATTATTAATTTCTCCCGGAAAGGAGTGAGTGATAAGATAATAAAAATAATACCCGCAATAAATACAGCAGAAAAAGCTGTCATATAATCAATATTCCCATGCGTGCCAACTACTGAGTAGGCAAAGTAAGCATTCAGGCCCATTCCTGGTGCAATGGCAATTGGATAGTTTGCAAATAAAGCCATCCAAAGAGTACCGACAACGGTCGCAATAATGGTCGCTGAAAATACTTGTTCAAATGGAACACCGGCATCAGATAAAATAACAGGATTTACAACGACTATATAAACCATTGTTAAAAAGGTTGTGATCCCAGCGAGAACCTCGGTCTTCACATTTGTTTGATTTTCTTTTAATTTGAACATATAAAGTCCTCCATAAAGTAAAACTTCTTTTTTACATGTATCGCATGTCAGAAACACGAACGTTAAAAAGCACAACTTATATAATATTCGTTTTTGTTCTGTATTTCAAGTGCTTAATAACTATTATTTATTTAATGAGCTTTATTCATTCCTCAGCAGCTATAAGGTATATCTTCCTATAGAGCGCCATATCTTCCCACTACGGCCTCTTGGCTCATAGAAATGAACTGGAAATTCACCTAAATATTTAAATATTCCTGTAATCAATCTTGGTGTCTACGGGAAAGCAGGACATAAGTGGACTGAACGGGTTTATAAGCCATATACATTTAACATTTTGCCTGAACTTATTAGAAAGCTAACAAAGAGGATTCTTTAAAAAAAGCTCTTTTCTAAAGGCTGCTTTAACATAGATTGTTGTTTTTTTTCTTATTAATTCAGCCCGTTGATTTCCGCTGCGGGGACGGAGCGAACCCGCGGGGAGGAAACGGGAGCTCCTCGGCTTCACCTGTCCCGCTCCTGAGCGGGACAGGTGAGACCCCACGTTTGCTGCACGGCGAGGATGCTCACCGGCCGCACGCGATTTGCTGAGTATCCTGAAGCCTGTCCTCACTGTAAAAAAACAACAAATTTTGCAACAGCATCCTAATATAATATAAAGTGCTGAGAAGCAGACAATGTTTCTCGGCTCTTTTGCTACTAAAGGAAACTTTAAAAGGAAATCAGCGTCTAATCTTAGTAAACTAAATCCAGACGGAGTGATAGAATGATTAAAGCAGTAATATTTGATTTTGACGGTACGATCGTAGATACAGAGTCTTTGTGGTTTGAGGTGTTTAAAGCTGTTCTGTCTGAGGACTATGGATTTGATCTCAAGCTGGAGGAGTTTGCGAAGTGCATTGGCACCACAGATGATATCCTTTTTGATTATCTTGACAGCATGCATGGAATTTCCATCGACCGCAATTCGGTACAGGAGAAAACCGAAAAAGTCTTTCAAAGTCAGAGAGAGATACTGACTTTAAGAGAAGGGGTTCAGGAGCTTATAGAAAAGTTTGCCGAAAGAGGTCTTCAGCTGGGAGTCGCATCTAGTTCAGGCAGAGAGTGGGTACTTCATTTCCTTAAGGAGTTTGGGATTGAAAGTTATTTTCCGGTTATCAAAACAAAAGAGGATGTCGAAAAGGTAAAACCGGATCCTGCCTTGTACATAAAGGCACTTGAGGAAATGGGTGTAAAGCCTGAAGAAGCAATTGCTATTGAAGATTCGGCCAATGGATCGATCGCTGCCATAAAGGCGGGAATGTCCTGTGTAGCAGTGCCGAATGATGTCACGGCTTTTCTTGCTTTTCATGAAAAGGTACTGAGATATAAAACTTTTTCAGAAACGTCTTTTGAAGAGCTGATAAAATAACAGGGCAGGGGAAAGACCCCCTGCTGTATTATATCCTCTTAACAGAAATGGCATTCCGCATTTTGTGGAGTGCTTTTTTTCCTTCTTCCTTTCTTGCCATCATGACATTTACATAAAGGGCATCAATGATGCTTAGCTGGGCAATCCGGGAAGAAAGAGCTTCCGAGCGGTAATCTGTTTCCTCAGCCACTGTATAAAGCGAGATATCCACCTTTTGACTGAGCGGTGATTTAGCAAAGTTCGTTATGGCGATAGTCTTCACTTTATTTTCCTTGGCGACATTTAGCACCTGGATGACATCCTTTGTTGTTCCGGAGTGGGAAATAAAGACAGCAACATCATCCGCATCTAGCTGCGAGGCGGACATTAATTGCATATGGGAATCGCTGTTCGCCAACACGGTAATTCCGGTCCTGATAAATTTGTGGTAAGCATCCATGGCTATGATGCTTGAGCCGCCGCTCCCGAAAAATTCCACTTTATTGGCATTCAATAACATTTCTACTGCCTCTTCAAAAGCTCCACCGCCAAGGATCTGCAGGGTATCTTCAAGGGTTTTAATATTGGAGCGGAACACCTTCTCAGAAACAGTCAGCACCTCATCATTCTCATTAATGGTTTCATGGATGTCTTTGATTGGCGTTACAATTTCCGATGCCAGTGCTATTTTAAGAGCTTGATAGCCTTTAAATCCAATTCGCTTGCAAAAACGAAACACTGTTGAGTCAGCAATGCCAAGATCATCTGCAAGCTGGTTGATCGAGCTGTGCACTATTTTTTCAGGGTGTTCGAGTATATAATCAGCAATCTTTTTTTCTTTATCGCTGAATTTTGCATAATGAGTTTTAATTCGGGCAAAACAATACAGATTGTCATGAACCATATGGGCAGCTCCCTAGAATAAATTTTTATGAAATAATTTTCGTTAGTAAAGATCAGTCATTAATATAGCGTTTAAAAAGAATGTACTGATCGATTAGTGCTGATAATTCAGTAAAGCGCTTTCTAAACTCTAATTCTATTATAAAAGAAAAATATTTTTTTGAAAACGATTGCAAATAGAAAAATATTTTGTATAATGAAATCACAAATGAAAAAAATTTTCTTCATCCAGGAGGCTTTTATGCAAGTAGGAATGATTGGTCTTGGAAAAATGGGTTACAACTTATCCCTAAATTTAAAGGATCATGGGCATGAAGTAGTAGCTTTTGATAAAGACAGCAGTTTAAGCGAAAAGATTTCCGCTGAAGGTATTCAGGGAGTTTCATCAGTCAGTGAATTGGTAAGCAGCCTTTCTAAGCCGCGTGTCTTATGGCTGATGGTACCTGCAGGCAATATAACAGAGGCAGTCATTGAGGAGACATCTGCACTGCTTGAAGAGGGAGATATCCTGATTGACGGTGGAAACTCCAATTATAAGGAAACATTGCGCCGGGCGGAAATGCTGCAGGCAAAAGGAATTTACTTCTTTGATTGCGGAACAAGCGGCGGCATGGAAGGCGCACGCAATGGTGCCTGCACCATGATTGGCGGAGATGCAGAAGTATTCAAAACGATTGAGCCGATCTTTAAGGATATTACCATTGAAAATGGTTATTTATATGCTGGAAGAGCTGGAAGCGGCCATTTTCTAAAAATGGTACATAACGGAATCGAGTATGGTATGATGCAGGCCATTGCTGAAGGTTTTGAAATCCTTGAGAAGAGTCCGTTTGATTATGATTATGAAAAAGTCGCCAAAGTCTGGAATAATGGTTCTGTCATTCGCTCATGGTTAATGGAATTAACAGAGAATGCTTTTTCAAAGGATGCAAAGCTTGATGGCTTAAAAGGCGTTATGCATTCATCCGGTGAAGGGAAATGGACAGTTGAAACTGCGCTGGATCTGCAAACAGCTGCTCCGGTTATTGCGATGTCCCTAATGATGCGCTACCGCTCACTGGAAGAAGACACTTTCTCAGGTAAGGTAGTAGCTGCCCTAAGAAATGAATTTGGCGGGCATGCAGTAGAAAAAAAATAATTCTAAGGGGACTGGGAGAGCCGCCTGAAAGAGGCTGGTTTTCCAGGACTCCGCTAAATAAAAGCTTCAAACTCTATTATTGCACAAAATGAAAACGCTTTAACTATCTAAGGGGGAAATAAAATGTCAGGCTCAATGTTGATTTTAGTAGCGATGGCTGGTATCTTTACGCTATTGTTCCTAGTTATGAAAACAAAGCTTCATGCTTTTGTAGCTTTGCTGCTTGTGAGTTTGCTAGTTGGTATTGCTGCAGGAATGCCGCTTGGTGATGTTATACAGTCTGTACAAAATGGAATGGGCGGTACGCTTGGTTTCGTAGCAGTTGTCGTGGGTCTTGGTGCCATGTTTGGCCGAATGCTAGAAGTTTCTGGCGGTGCTGAAAGACTTGCACAGACAATGATTAAGAAATTCGGTGAGGACAAGGCACAATGGGCGCTAGGTATTACAGGTTTTATCGTAGCAATCCCAGTTTTCTTTGATGTTGGTTTCATTATTCTTGTTCCGATTGTTTATGGACTGGCAAAGAAAACAGGTAAGTCATTGCTTTACTATGGTATTCCTCTTTTGGCCGGTTTGGCTGTCACGCATAGCTTCATCCCGCCGACTCCAGGACCGATTGCGGTTGCTGATTTAATTGGTGCAGATCTTGGCTGGGTTATCTTATTTGGTGTTATAGCCGGTATTCCTTCTATGATTATTGCCGGTCCTTTATTTGGAAGGTATATCGCGAAAAAAATTCATGTAACTGTGCCTGAATACATGCAAATTGAAGAAAAAGAGTATGATAAAGAGCTTCCAAGCTTTGGACTTATTGCGAGCATCATCTTTATTCCGCTTGTTCTTATTCTAGTAAACACAGTATCTGGCGTTCTATTGGAGGAAGGCAATGCGCTAAGATCGTTCTTTACATTTATGGGACATCCTTTTGTTGCTTTGACAATTGCTACATTATTGGCGTTCTATAGCCTTGGAACAAAACGAGGCTATACTCGCCAGGAAGTACAAGATATTGCAACAAAGTCTTTAGAGCCAGCTGGTATCATTATTCTTGTGACAGGTGCCGGCGGTGTGTTCAAACAGGTTTTAATTGATTCAGGTGTTGGACAGGTATTGGGAGATATGATGGCTGCTTCTGCGCTGCCTCCAATCTTACTGGCATTTTTAATTGCCACTTTCGTTCGTGTTGCACAAGGTTCAGCGACAGTAGCGATGGTTACAGCTGCTGGCCTGATTGCACCGCTGATTGAAACGATGGGACTCGAAGGACCAGTACTTGGACTAATTGTTATTTCAATTGCTGCTGGTGCAACGATTTTCTCTCACGTTAATGACTCAGGCTTCTGGCTTGTCAACCGTTACTTTGGCCTTGACGTAAAAGATACGCTGAAATCATGGACTGTAATGGAATCATTAATTGCTGTAGTCGGTTTTGCGACAGTATTTATACTTGGCTTCTTTATTGCCTAAAATATAATGTTAAGAAGGAAGGAGCGACTTAATATAGAGCTGCTTCCTTCTTCTATTATAATAATAGGGAAATTGCTGCTAAAATTAACAGTTGTCTAGCTTTTCTTTATGAAAGGAGATTATTCATCATGGCTGCGACTAAATACGTAATAGGTACTGATATAGGTACAACAAGCACAAAATCGGTTTTGTTTGATCATAAAGGGCAGGTCCTTGGAAAGTTTACAATCGGTTATCCCTTACATACACCTAATCCTTCCACGGCGGAACAGGAACCAGATGAGATTTTTCAGGCTGTCCTTGGAACTATTAAAGGATGCATGAAGGAGGCTAAAGTCAGCCCGGAGGAAGTTACTTGCGTGTCCTTCAGCTCAGCAATGCACAGTGTTATTGCTGTTGACTCAGAAGGACAGCCATTGACTAATAGCATCACTTGGGCTGATAACCGCAGTGCAAAATGGGCAGACAAGATTAAGCAGGAAATGAATGGCCATGAAATATACTTAAGGACCGGTACTCCGATTCATCCAATGTCGCCACTCTCAAAGCTGGTATGGCTGAAGAATGAACAGCAGGATCTTTTCCAGCGTGCTTATAAATTTATTTCCATTAAAGAGTATGTTTTTTACAAGTTGTTTGGAGAGTATATTGTTGATTATTCAATTGCTTCAGCAACCGGAATGTTCAACTTAGAAAAACTTGATTGGGACGAAGGAGCTTTGGAAGTTGCAGGAATATCAAATGAAAAACTTTCAAAGCCTGTTCCCACTACTTTTTCTGTAAAAGGAATGAAGGAAGAATACAGCAGGCTCTTGGGGCTGGATAAGAATACGCCTTTTATTGCAGGTGCCAGTGATGGTGTTCTTTCCAACTTGGGTGTTAATGCAATTGACCCAGGAGTTGTTGCAGTTACGATTGGAACAAGCGGTGCGATTCGTGCTGTGACTGATAAGCCGGTAACCGATCCGAAAGGCAGGATTTTCTGTTATGCCCTTACTGAAAAACACTGGGTTATTGGCGGACCTGTAAATAACGGCGGCATGCTTTTCCGCTGGGTCCGAGATGAGTTTGCCGCTTCAGAAGTAGAAACAGCAAAGCGGCTTGGGATCGATCCTTATGATGTCCTTACAAAAATAGCATCAGGTGTTGCACCAGGTTCTGATGGTCTAATATTCCATCCGTATATGACCGGAGAGCGTGCACCTTTATGGAATGCAAATGCAAGAGGATCTTTCTTCGGTCTAAGCCTTCACCATAAAAAAGAGCACATGATTCGCTCTGTTCTTGAAGGAGTTATTTATAATTTGTATACCGTTTTGCTTGCTTTGGAGGAGCTTACAGGTGAACCAAGGAGGATCCAGGCAACGGGCGGATTTGCGAGGTCAGAGCTGTGGCGCCAGATGATGGCGGATATTTTCAATCAGGAAGTTGTGGTTCCGGAAAGTTATGAAAGCTCATGCTTGGGAGCAGCAATTCTTGGGTTATACGCTTTAGGTGTGGTTGATGACCTGAATGTAGTCTCAGAAATGGTTGGTGCAACCTATAGCCATCAGCCAAAAGAAGAGAGTGCGAAAGTATATCGGGAGCTTATGCCGATTTATATCCGGTTATCCCGTCTCTTTGAAAACGAATATAAAAGCATAGCTGATTTTCAAACAAAATATCTGGGATAAAAGAAAGGAGCCTGCTGTTTTAGCACGGCTCCTTTTTGTATCTTTAGCCTTTAAGCCAACCGACAAAATCGTTTAACTGCTCCAGTGATATCAGATTATCATTACATTTTTGACTGTCCTGGCAGATGTAATTTCCCCTTTTTGTATAAGTTCCTAATTGAGATCCTTTCGTTTCAGACAGAAACATGCCGATCTCTTCAAACTTATTACAGATAGCACAGATTCCCTTTTTGCTTACAGGCTTAAAAGTTCCATGAAGACCTGACAATTTATCGTTTTGCTGGCTGATTATATACTTTCTGTTTGTGCCATTATCATTCCAGCCCAAATAGCTGATTTCCCGAAAATCGATATCTTCGAGTTCGGGCATTTTTAATTTTTTCGCCTTAGGGAACAGCTTTTTAATGGATTGGTCAGTTATAGGCTTAAAAGGAATGACATATCCTTTTATTTCGGCTAGAAATGCCTCTGCCTGTTCTCTTTCTTTTATCTCAATGACCGGATTAAGGAGGCGCTTTTGGTCTTCGTTGAGTTCTTCAAAAAGGCCAAAAATCTTGTCTGCAGAAAGAGATTTCAGCGCATTTAACACCCCTGTATCATTTACTGACGCATGGCCGTTAATCAGAACCTGTGCCTGGGATTTAATAAAATTGTATTGATCATTTCTGATGAAAGCTTCCACTATCAATCACTCCTAAATATGCAGCACCGAACATATCTCTTTCACTTTAAAAGGTTTTCCTAATATTGTAAATGTATAAATCGACTAGGAAATGAACTCGGCATATGAAAAAGCACTGAAATTCTTCAGTGCTTAAAAGGACTCTATCTCTTATAAACAATCTTTTTAATGGTTTCAATGGATAGGTAATATTCCTCCGATAATTGGCTGATGGTTTTACCGTTCTTGAAAGCATGTTTAATCGAACGATTTCTTTCATCCAAAGCTTTTCTTGCCCCGGAGCAGGAACCCCATTTACGGTGGTCCTTTTCGGACCTTGGAATATAAATAGCTTCACCCTGTACGTATTTTTGGATTTCCGCGATCAGGTTTTCAGGTAAAACAGCATTTGCCTTTACATAACTCATTTCTGCCAGCTCCTTATTATTTTGTATCTAAAAATCAATAAGGTGCAAAGCCGATATCAGAAATGGCATAGCTTGAATTGGCGATATAGTTCAATCAATTACCACCTCATGCAAAGTATCGCCAGCAATATCAGGCTTTGCATGAGACGCTGCAGTATCAGGCAATTCAATCATTGCCATCTCTATCACCTCCTAAAAAGTAGATTTTTCTACATTATAAAATAAACTATACAGCAATGTATATCACGGTTGAAATTCGACAAAATTCGGGTGGTGCCAGGTACCCATAATTAATTTGCTTGCCCAATGCAGAGTTTTCTGATAATATGTTTTTCTGCCCACGACTACGCTCATATATATTTCTCCATTGCGGCTGAAAAAATAAAGGAAGGAGAAACATATGCCATTTGAACATGAGCACCCCGATTTTCAACAGGAGATTCAGCGGCTGGAATTTACGAAACGTTATATTGACGTGGTGATTAAGACATCGGAATCCAGCAAAGACCAGTTTCAGGAGAACATGAAAGAAGCTTTTGAAGACGTTGATTGGCTTGAATCCAGTTTGAGTTATTCTTCTTTATTAACGAATGCCCGCTTTTTTGAAATGTCTAAGGATGAATTAGCCCAATTGAAAAAGGCCAGAAGAAAGCCATATTTTGCAAGGATTGATTTTCACAGGGAAGACCTTAATGAAAAAGAAATCTTATACATAGGAAAAACCTCTTTATATTCCCGTGAAAATCAAGAGCAGATTATTGTTGACTGGCGGTCCCCAATTGCCAATCTATACTATGAAGGCAGGCTTGGAGAGGTTCAGTATGATTCATATGAAGAAAGCTTTCATGGTCACCTTTCATTAAAGCGCCAATTTATGATTGAAGACGGGATTCTTGATGAAATCCGTGATATTGATTTAACCACAACAGATGAATTGCTTCAGGAATCTCTGTCAAAAAGCTCAAGCAACCGCCTCACAGAAATTATCTCGACGATTCAGGAAGAGCAGAACAAAATTATCCGCGCTGATTTAAATAAGCCGATCATTGTGCAGGGAGCGGCAGGAAGCGGAAAGACAACGATTGCTCTGCACAGGATAAGCTACTTCATTTATCAGTACAAAGAAAATTTCGCCCCCGAGCAGCTTATGATTCTCGCACCCAGCAGGCTCTTTATCGATTATATTTCAGAAGCACTCCCGGAACTTGGTGTAGAAAGAGTCCGCCAGACAACCTACCAGGAATATGTACAGGCTTGCCTGGGGGAGAAACTCGTGCTGGCTGAGGATAACAAATTAGTGAGGCTTCTTGAAAGGAATGACACCCAAGAAACACAGCTTGCTGCCTGGGCCTCGTCCATCAAAGGATCGCCTGTCTTTCAAGTCGTACTCAGCAATTACTTAAAGGATATTTATAAAAGTTTTTACCCAAAAGAGGATTTTACCGTAGATAAGTTCCGGCTGTTCAGCCATAAAAAATTCATCCAGCTTTTTAAGGATGATTATCAGTATCTTCCCCTTTATAGAAGGCTGGATAAGCTAAAAGCAGTACTTCAAAATGACCTGGCAAAGAAAAAGAAGAACATCATCAAAAAAATTGAAACCTATTATGATGAACGGATTGAACGGGCTCTCTACAGAGGGAAAGATCCGGAAAAAAGAAGGCAATATGTTTCAGAGGCCCTTGATAAAAAAGCAGACAGGCTTGAAGAAATAAAGAAGAGCATAAGAACCGCTGTGCCAAAATATATGAAGCAATTTAGGAAAAAAAGCCTGATCCGATATTATAAGGAGCTATTTGCGGACGCAGACCGCCTATCGAAGATGTCTGGAGGGAAACTTTCGGAAGAAGATGCAGGCTTGCTTTGCGAGTACAATCAGCAATTATTCAAGAAGAAGGTTTATGAGAGAGAAGACCTTGCATTAATGCTCTATTTACAGGAAAATCTTTTTGGCATCCCTAAAGAGCTCCGGGCAAAAAATATAGTTATCGATGAAGCGCAGGACTATAGCTTTATGGAGCTTCTTTCTTTAAAAAAAGCGCTGGATACTGATATGTTTACACTTGTCGGGGATCTGGCACAGGGAATCCACTCATACAGGGGACTAGCAAGCTGGGAGCAAGTACTTGATTATATTTTTCCGCGTGCAACCTATACCGAACTCCAGAAAAGCTATCGTACGACAGTTGAAATTATGGAAAAGGCAAATGAATTGTTAAAGCTGCTTCCCTATTCATTTCCGGAAGTAGAACCAGTTGTCCGCCATGGGAAAAGCCCTGAGTTTATAAAAAGAAAAAATGGTCAAGACCTTGTAAAGCAGCTTGAAAACCAGGTAACTTCATTAAAGGAAGAAGGTTATAAAACTTTTGCGGTGATCGGAAAAACGATGAAGGATTGTAAGGTTCTTCACTCTCTTTTTGAGAAACATGGGGAGCTGCCTTTTAAGCTGCTGCAGGAGCAGGAAAGTATTCCGAAGGATGAAATTGTTATCGTGCCCTCCTATTTGGCCAAAGGGCTGGAATTTGATGCGGTCATCGTTTTGTCGATTGAAGAGAAATTCTCGAGAGAATCTGAGCTGGATATAAAACTTCTTTATGTTGCCATGACACGGCCGCTTCACCGTTTGTATTTTTATGGGGTGAAAGAGGACAATTTTATATTAGGCTAATGATCTAAAATAGCGGCTGTCCATTTTGAGCAGCCGCTGTTTTTTTGGTTAAAAAAGAATTTAAAAAAATATAAAAAGTTCGCTGTCCTTTGTTTAGGACAATTTTTCATCGGGAAGAACATCCATACAGAATAAAAAATGGCGATAAGATGCAGCAGAAAAACGAGGATTAGAAATGCTACGAATTAATAATCCCGGCATCTGCCGTTTATATAGATAGGCGATTGCTTCCCTCAGGCAATCGCTTTATAATTTGTCAGAAATCTTAATATTAGGTCTCTAGTTAAAGCAAATGCTACAATGAAGAAATAAAGCATTGAAGGAGTTGACCTCGATATGAAGGATATCTACAGTACTTTAACTTTGCATAATGGGGTGGAGATGCCCCAATTTGGCCTGGGTGTGTATAAAGTGGAGGAAGGTCAGCAGGTTGAAGAGACCGTAAAAAATGCCATTCATTTAGGCTACAGACTGATTGATACTGCCGCTTTTTATGAAAATGAAGAAGGGGTAGGAAGAGCAATCAAGGAAAGCGGTGTGCCGAGGGAAGAGCTTTTTATTACGACAAAGGTGTGGAATACGGATCAGGGTTATGAACAGACTCTAGCTGCGTTTGAACAAAGCTTAAAGAAGCTGGATATGGAATACATAGATTTATACTTGATCCATTGGCCGGTTAAAGGAAAATACCTTGATACATGGAAAGCTCTTGAAAAGATATACCAGAACGGAAAAGTAAAAGCCATTGGTGTAAGCAATTTTCAAATTCATCATCTAAAATATCTTATGGAAAACTCAGCTGAAAAGCCTGTAGTTAATCAAGTAGAACTTCATCCGCGGTTATCACAGGAGGAACTGAGGGCTTTTTGTGATGAACACGATATTAAAGTAGAGGCATGGTCTCCGATTGCCAGAGGAAGGGTATTGGATGATCCAGTGATTAAGGAAATTGCGGTCAAACACGGTAAGTCAACGGCCCAAGTCATCCTAAGATGGCATCTTCAAAACGGCATTATCATTATTCCAAAATCAGTCCATGAGGAGAGGCTTAAGGAAAACACTGATCTTTTTGATTTTGAATTAAGTTTGGATGAGATGAATCGAATGAATCAATTAAATATAAACGAACGATACGGTCCAGATCCGGATACATTTTAACAATAAGCAAACACAGTCAGCAAAGCATCCTTAGGGGTGCTTTTTTTATTTATCTTTTGATACAAAAGAATAGATTTTAAAAAAATGGTTTTAGAAATGGAATGATGGGTAATTTAATTATACAAGCAGATAAGATCACCAAAAGCTGCGCAGCTACTGAATGAAAGTCTTAATCTGAACAAAAACTAATTTTAAAAACTAACAAGGAGTGATTTTTAATGATGAGCTTTTTATGGGCATTAATTATAGGTGGTATCATTGGTTGGTTAGCAGGTATGATCGTAGGAAGAGATATTCCAGGCGGAATTATCGGTAACATTATTGCAGGTTTCATTGGTGCTTGGTTAGGTTCATTAATTCTTGGTGATTGGGGTCCAGTTGTAGCGGACTTTGCTATTATTCCTGCTTTAATTGGTGCTATCTTGCTTGTATTCATCGTAAGCTTTGTTATGAAAGCTATGCGTAAATCTCATGACTAATAGGAAATTAAATGAAAGAAGTCCCCGAGTGGGACTTCTTTTTTTGATATTCTTTTGAGAGATTTCTCATCCAATTTCTGTTAAAATTGTTCATCAAAATGCATAAGGATCAATCCCTTTGAAAATCTCGGGGTGATCTAGGAAAGGCGCATGGCAGACAATCGTTTCCCTGGAAAAAGGATGGGGGATTTCGAGCTTGACCGCATGCAGCGCTTGACGGGGGAAAACGGGTTTCCCTCCATATAATAAATCTCCTGCGAGCGGATAGCCAAGGTGGCTTAAATGGACACGGATTTGATGTGTTCTTCCGGTATCAAGCCGGCACTTAATAAGGGAAAGATCTTGTCGGGAATACGTTTCTATTAATTCAAAATGTGTCACGGCCGGCTGCCCTTTTGGAGAAATTCTTCTTCTGGTAGCATGGTGCCTGTCACGGCCAATCGGTTCACGGATCGTCCCTTTTTTTTGTTGAAGCTTTCCTTGTACCATTGCCAAGTATGTACGCTTGATTTCTCTTTCCTCAAGCTTTTTATCTAAGATTGCGCCAGCCAAGGAATGCTTTGCAAAGAGAACAGCTCCAGTTGTATCCCGATCTAAACGGTGGACATGTTTAATAATTCTGCTTTCACCCTGGATCTGCAGATGAAAGGCTGCCGCATTGGCAAGTGTATTACTTTGCCCAGGGGAATTAGGATGTGTATCCATTCCAGCTGGTTTATTTAGTACGAGCAAATGATCATCCTCATATAAAATATCAACATCAAAGTAAGAAGGAACAACTCCAAAATCTTCTTCCTGAAATAAATGCAATCTTAGCTTATCTCCCGAAAGCAAAGGCTTTGTCCAGTTTGCCGGCTCTTCATTGATTAAAACCTGCTTTTCCATTCTCATGTTATGTGTTTGCTTCTTAGGCGCGGACCAAACGGTGCGGAAAATAGATTCCACTGTGTAACCTTCCCAGTCAGGGGGAACCAAAATTTCACACCATTCTCCAAACCTTTGTATATTTACCATAAATTACTCCTTACACTACTTGAATAATCCAGCTTTTCGCACATATAAATTAATTACAATAATATTTTAGCCCTTTAAACTTGCTGATAAAAGGGTAATGGTCAGAAAAATATTATTGTAATAATCAAAAGCCTACTTCCGTTTTGCTGAGAATGGGGGTAATATAGAACTTTAGTACCATTTTGACATAAACAAAAGAATGCCAACTATTTCCGCAGGAGGAAAAATTGTCAACAAATACCTTCTGCATGGGTATAATTACCACCCTAAAGGGCTTTCAGAATATGATATTCTTAAGTATATATTACGAACTGATTACAAGGATTACAAAGGTGGGTTATCAGTGAAGGTTGTATTTGCATCAACTCCTGATCAGGAACAAAAAATAATGGAGCTAATTGAAAAATTCTATTCAAATGTGTTTCCTCTTTATTTCACAGATGATGACATAAGAGAATTTGAGCAGCAGAAGATTTTACATACTTCTACAAGACACTTTGAGTATTTTGGGACATTAAAGGAGGCTTATCAGGTTATTTCAGGACTGCAAACGCTAATGGCTATTTTGGAATCCCCCCGGCAGGAGGATAAATATGAAGCCATTTTCGTAAAGAATGTGCAGATTCTTAAAGAATTTGGCCTGTCTTTTCCATTTGACTACAGTCATTTTTGCAGTGAAAGAATGCCAAGAAATGGTTTATTCAGTGTGTACGCCAAAGCCGCAAATGAAATATTGGTATAAGAAAAACGCCTGCATCTCAGGCGTTTTTTCCTTGTCTTATTTTGTATTTTCATTAAACCACTGTTCAAATACGGCTTTTTCCTGATAGCCCGTAATCCTGTTTACTTCATTGCCATCCTTATATTGTACGATTGTTGGAGTTTCGGTAATTCTATAACGATCCCAGCCGTCTTCGAATTCAAGCAAATTGAATTGAACAAGATCGATATCCATATCTTCTGCAAGTGGAGCCACTACAGGAGTAGTTCTCTGGCAGTGCGGGCATGTGGGGCTATGGAAATAGACTGTTACATCTTCCTTATTATTTAATTTTTCTTCAAGTTCCCCCGGCAGGATGATATTTTGGTAGTTCGGATCATCAAGCTGAGCTACCGTTTCAGGATGAAGGGTATCCTTGCCATATGGATTATCCTCCGAAACCTTTTCTTCATTTTGCATTTTGGTTAGAATTCCTACAGCTGCGAATAATACAATGATCACAGCGAGAAAGATAATGACTTTTTTCATTTTATGCCTCCTTTGAGTTCTTCCAGACAAGATAACTGCAAATAAAAATTATAATGAAAGCTGTTAAAGCCAAAAAGGGAATTGTAATAAATCCAAACCAGTTTATGTATTGGCCAGTACATGGTAATCTTCCGCATGTTGCGGCATGATCTGCCATAAAGGATATTTTTTGAATGGAATAATGGTAGATTGAAGTGCCTGCTCCCACTGCCGATAAAACCATCGTATACAGGCAGATACGATAATCCCTCTTTATGACAGCCATTCCAAGTATAACAGCAAAAGGATACATTATAATTCTTTGATACCAGCAAAGCTCACAGGGCTCATACTGCCTAATTTCCGAGAAGTATAGGCTGCCGAACATTGCCAGTATGGATACTGCCCAAGCAGTAAACAGCAAGTTCTCCCGCCGGTCTTTTTGTTTTTTCTCCATAGTGATCTCCTTAAGGTATATGTACTCTAAAAATTATAAAGCTAATGGCCATGCATGTAAATCAACTTGTGCAGGCCTTTTTTGGATATGGCTAATTTAATCAGCAAAGACTAATTCAATGCATTTTACCGAAAAAAGAAGATATCAATCGTCTCTATAGAAATATATATGAAGGAAAATACGTAAGATAAGAGGTGAGCAAGCACCTGAAATGGAATCTGTCATCCTCGGCTTTAGGGAGGAAACTGGACGATCCAGATGGCTTACGAACAATGAAATTTCAGATGGCGTTATGAATGCCGTAAAAAAGGGAAAGGAACTGTATATCACTGGAGAGGTTGAAACTTGGGATCAGCGTCCAGGATGAAATATTTATTACTTACCAAAAGGAGTGCACCACCATTGACAAAGCTGGACTTGACGAAGTTTGAGAAAAAAATGATTATCCGGAATACCCGGCATACAGATATTGATCATATCATTGCCCTTCAGGAGGTTTGTTTTCCTGGAATGGATCCATGGAAACACGAGCATTTAGAAAGCCATCTTGAAATTTTTCCGGAGGGCCAGTTTGTAGCAGAATATGACGGAGAAATCATTGGCTCCTGCTCGAGCCTGATTATTAACTTTGATGAATATGATGACCGCCATTCCTGGGATGATGTGACTGATAAAGGGTACATAACAAACCACAATCCGGAAGGCTATAACCTATATGGAATTGAGGTAATGGTCCATCCGGATTACAGAAGGATGAAAATCGGCCATCGCCTTTATGAGGAAAGGAAGGAGCTAGTAAGAGCCTTAAATTTAAAAAGCATCATAATCGGCGGGCGTATTCCTAATTTTCACAAATTTGCCAATGAGATGAGTCCAAGGGAATATGTAAATGAAGTTTCCCTCCATAAAATTTATGACCCTGTTTTATCCTTTCAGCTGCTGAATGGATTCACCTTGATGAGGATTAATCCAAATTATTTGCCTGATGATGTGCAGTCAAATAAGTATGCCACTTTGATGGAATGGAATAATGTCGACTACCGGCCAATGACAAAACGGTTTTACAAAACGAGCTACCCTGTACGAATTTGTGTGGTGCAGTATTTGATGAGGCAAATTAATTCCTTTGATGAATTTGCACACCAGGTAGAATATTTTACGGATGTTGCTTCGGATGCCGGATCGGATTTTGCGGTATTTCCGGAGATTTTCACTACCCAGCTCATGTCCTTTTTGGATGAGCGTTCGCCGAGCCTGGCAGTCCGTAAGCTGACTGAGTATACAGAGCAGTATATCGAGTTATTTACGGATTTGGCTGTCAGGTATAATATTAATATAATCGGGGGCTCGCATTTCGTAAAAGAGGACGATGATGAGATTTATAACATTGCTTATCTGTTCCGCCGCGATGGAACGATCGAAAAGCAATACAAGCTCCATATCACCCCAAACGAGCGGAAATGGTGGGGGATAAGCCGAGGTGACGAAGTGAAGGTATTCGACACCGATTGCGGAAAAATAGCCATTCAAATTTGCTATGATATTGAATTTCCAGAGCTTGCAAGAATTGCGACAGATAAAGGAGCAAAAATCATTTTTACGCCTTTCTGTACAGAAGACCGCCAAGGCTACTTACGGGTCCGATACTGTGCACAGGCGCGCGCGGTAGAAAATCAAATTTACACCGTTATATCCGGAACTGTCGGCAATTTGCCGCAAACGGAGAACATGGATATACAGTATGCTCAGTCAGCGATTTTTGCTCCATCCGATTTCGAATTCGCAAGAGATGGTGTAGTAGGTGAAACCAATCCTAATATTGAAATGGTGCTGATTGGGGATGTAGATCTTGAAATTTTAAGGCGCCAAAGGCAAGATGGCACGGTCCGCCAATTAAAGGACCGCCGCCATGATATTTACAGCATTAAATATAAGAAGTAACATAGAAGAGAAGCGGCAAAAGCAAGGGACTTTAGCTGCTTTTCTTATCTTTTAGAGAACTTTCCTAAAATCAATACATACATACTGTAAAGCGTGAAATTTGTCAAAATATCACGGATGTTTTTGAAAGGAAAATCAATTTTTAAATCGAAAAGGTAGTAGAAGGCAGATCTGGGAGGTCAAACAATGGAATGGAAAACAGCTGCAGAACGATGGATTAAACATGAGAATTTGGACAGCGCATTAATGAAACAGCTGCGAAGCCTGCAGGGGGATGAAAAACTCCTTGAAGAGGCATTTTATAAAGGGCTGGAATTTGGTACTGGCGGTATGCGCGGCGAAATTGGGCCGGGAACCAACCGAATGAATTTATATACGGTCCGAAAAGCATCTGCGGGGCTGGCCGCTTACATAGAAGAAAAAGGCTTGGAAGCAAAGAACAGGGGGGTAGCGATCGCATATGATTCCCGCCATATGTCTCCAGAATTCGCCATGGAGGCAGCCAAAACCCTTGCTTCAAGGGGAATTCAGACATATGTGTTTGAGGAATTGCGCCCTACTCCAGAATTATCCTTTGCAGTTCGCTATTTGCATGCCTACGCGGGCATTGTCATTACAGCAAGCCATAATCCTCCTGAATATAATGGATATAAGGTTTATGGTTCTGACGGTGCACAGCTTCCGCCTGCGGAAGCGGATGTGGTCATCAGTAAAGTAAATGAAATAGAAAATGAATTGATGATCGAAGTAATGGATGAGGGAGCGCTGAAGGAAAAAGGGCTGATCACTATGATTGGCATTGCGGTAGATCGAGCTTATCAAAAGCAGCTCCTCACAATATCCGAGAACCCTTCCATTGGTGAAGAAACGGATTTGAACATCGTTTTCACTCCGCTTCATGGAACAGCCAATAAGCCTGTAAGAGAGGCTTTATCAGCATTAAATTATAAAAATGTACAAGTCGTTAAAGAACAGGAGCTTCCGGATCCGGAATTTTCAACGGTAAAAAGCCCCAACCCAGAGGAGAAATCAGCATTTGAGCTGGCTATGAGGGATGGAAAAAAAACAGATGCTGATATTTTAATTGCAACAGATCCTGATGCAGACCGACTTGGCATTGCTGCGAAGAATAAAGATGGAGATTATGTACTTTTGACAGGAAATCAGACAGGCGCCCTGCTGCTGCACTATATTTTGTTGCAGAAAAAGGAAAAGAACAGCCTCCCTGCCAATGGAATCATGCTTAAAACCATTGTTACCTCAGAATTTGGACGCAAGGTTGCCTCGTCCTTTGGGGTTGAAACCATTGATGTTCTGACTGGGTTTAAATTTATTGCGGAGAAAATCAAGGAATATGAAGAGTCAGGTGAATATACATTCCTGTTTGGATATGAAGAAAGCTATGGCTATCTAATCGGTGACTTTGCCAGAGATAAGGATGCGGTTCAGGCAGCACTGCTTGCAGCCGAGATGGCGGCTTTTTATAAAAAGAAAGGCATGTCGCTTTATGATGCACTTCTCAATCTTTTTGAAGAGTATGGATACTTCCTTGAAGGGCTGCGCTCACTCACCTTAAAAGGGATTGAAGGAGCAGAACAGATTCAGCAGACTCTTGCTTCCTTCCGTGCAAATCCTCTGAAAGAGCTTGAAGGGATTAAGGTTCAGGCTGTTGAAGATTATTTAACCGGAATAAGGACGGAAGTAGATGAGGCTGAAAAAAATATCGATCTTCCAAAATCAAATGTCATTAAATATTTCTTTGAAGATGGTACATGGATCTGCCTAAGACCATCAGGAACTGAGCCTAAGATTAAGTTTTATTTTGGCATTAACGCTGCTTCCCTGGAAGAAAGCACGCAAAAACTGCAATCGGTTGAAAAAGCTTTTATGGAAATTGTAGAAGAAAGAATGGGCAATTCATCACTTGCTAAATAATTAGTTAACATAACAAACATCCAGAAACGCATAATGCTGAAAGGAAGATATGATGTTAAAAGGACAAGTAGCAATCGTAACAGGTGCATCAAGAGGAATCGGAAAAGAGATTGCCATCAAGCTTGCCGAGCAGGGAATGAAGCTCGCTGTAATCGGAAGCTCAGAGGATATCCATAAATCTGCTGTTGAAATAAAAGGAAAAGGGTTTACCGATGTGCTGCCGATACAGGCGGACATTTCAAATGAAGCCGAAGTAAAGGAAGCTGTCGAAAGAACACTTCAGGAATACAAACAAATTGATCTGCTTGTAAATAATGCAGGTGTAGGCTTCTTTAAACAGGTTGATGAAACCACTATTGAAGAATGGAAAAAAGTCTTCGAAGTCAATGTCCAGGGAGTATTCCTTGGCAGTAAATCGGTACTGCCTCATATGAAAGAACGGAAATCCGGTACGATTATTACCATTTCTTCAGATGTGGCCCGATATACGATCCCAAATGGATCAGCCTATACTGCAACAAAATATGCTGTTCAAGGCTTTTCGGGTTCTTTGGCTCAGGAGGTAAGGGAATACGGTATCCGTGTCGGGACCATAAACCCTGGCATGGTAGATACGTATTTTGCGGAATCCGAGCAGGGGCTTGAAGAGAAAAAGGATTGGCTGAAGGTTGAGGATATTGCAAATGCCGTTGTTTATATGGCTTCTGCGCCTCAGCATATGATGATTGATGAAATCGTTCTTCATCCATTTGTCCAGGACTATCCAATCGCATAACATACTGCACCGTAGAGGCTTCCTCTTCGGTGTTTTATTTTACTCTGTTAAACTTGCCTGTTGATTTCCCCTCCAATCAACAGGGTGGTAAAATCAACGATCTGTTTTAACATTTATGGGTGAAGCTACAACTTTAGTCGTAGAATACTTCCTTCCAATTGCCAAGGAAGGGGAGGGAAAAAAGTTATATAATATAAGAACATATTCAATCAGTCAAAAGGGGGATAAGGGTGGTAGGGGAAAAGAGACAATCTGAAATCAGAATCTTAAAAGAAATTGCAGAACTTTTAAATGAAGGAACCGAAATTGATGCCCTGCTAAAAGAGGTACTTCAAAAATTGCTTCATATTACCGGCCTTGAAACCGGCTGGGTGTTTCTTATTGATGAACAAGGTGAATTCCGTCTTGCTGCAGAGGAAAAATTGCCCCAGGCTCTTTCGAGGGATAGCTTCAAACCAATGTGCAAAGGAGACTGCTGGTGTATCGACCGGTATAATGACGGCAGATTAAATAAGGCTTCCAACATTATTGAATGCAAAAGGATAGAAGATGCAATTGCCGAGCAAAGAAATGATACAAACGGGCTTACCCATCATGCTTCTGTTCCGCTTAGAGCGGGTGATGAAAAGTTTGGAATCCTTAATATTGGCTCACCCGATAAAACACATTTTGAGCCCGAGGAGCTAGCTTTGTTGGAATCTATTGCTTTTCAAATAGGAACTGCTCTTAAAAGAATTAAACTCACACAGCTTGAGCAGGAAACAGCCCTTGCGGGAGAAAGGAACAGGCTGGCTCGAGACCTCCATGATTCAGTCAATCAGCTTCTGTTTTCCCTTAGCTTAACAGCAAGGGGAGGAGCCGAGATGGCTAGGGATCCCGAAGTAAAGGAGACCTTCTCCTATATGCAGGACCTTGCCCAGGAAGCTTTGAGCGAGATGAGAGCGCTAATATGGCAGCTGAAACCGCGTGGACTTGAAAATGGCATTATCTGTGCCATGCAGGGTTACAGCCAAATGCTGGGCCTTGAGCTTACATCAAAAGTTAACGGTGTCATTTCCCTGCCTGGAAAAGTTGAAGAAACACTTTGGCGAATTGGACAGGAAGCATTGGCTAATTGCAAAAAACACTCAGGCCAGTCAATAGCAGAGGTAACGCTGACAGTGGAAGACGAAAAAGTAATGATGGTAATTTCCGATTGTGGCAGGGGGTTTCATTACAGCTGGAACAACGAAATTCCCTCTCTTGGCCTAAAAAGCATGAAAAACCGAGCTGAAGCATTAAATGGGACTTTTATGTTAGACACAGGACATGATAAAGGAACGAAAATCGAAATTATGATTCCATTTAAAAAGGAGGGAAATAAATGGCCATTCGGGTCTTAATTGCGGACGATCATCATGTAGTAAGGAGAGGACTCGTTTTTTTCCTGAAAACACAGCCGGAAATAGAAATTGCCGGCGAGGCAAAAAACGGCCGTGAAGCAGTGGAATTGATTAAAACAAATAAGCCTGATGTCGTATTAATGGATTTGGATATGCCTGAGATGAATGGGATAGAAGCGACACGGGAGATTAAAAAGAATTATCCCGATGTAAAAATCCTGATCCTTACAAGCTTTTCAGACCAGGATCATGTCATCCCGGCTATTGAAGCAGGAGCTTCGGGATATCAGCTTAAGGACATTGAGCCAGATGGCCTTGTTGAGGCTATTATGCAGATTATGAAAGGGGAAAATCAGCTGCATCCGAAAGCAACGTCCCATTTGCTCACACATTTAACGAATAAAAACAGTATAGAAAGAAAACCGATTGATGAGCTGACCAAAAGGGAGCTGGAGGTTTTGGGGGAAATTGCTAAAGGAAAAAGCAATAAAGAAATTGCTGCATCTCTTTATATAACAGAAAAAACAGTGAAAACCCATGTCTCCAATCTTCTATCCAAACTGGAGCTGGCAGACAGAACGCAAGCAGCTCTGTACGCAGTACGAAACGGCCTCGCAGCTGGGAATAAATGACCGAGTCTCATCCTAAAGTCTTACAAAGCACTTACTGGATTAGTCCTAAAGTAAGCTTGAAAACTCATTCATACTGACGATGTTAAAAACGCCATGTCTCTATATACTAATAGCAGATAGTAAATTAAAGGAGAGTTTATGATGAAGCTTACAATTATTAACGGCAGTCCAAGACAAAAGGGCAGAACAGGAATTGCCTCACGTTATATAGCAAGAAAATATAATGCAGAGCTTATTGATTTAAGCCTGGGAGAAATTCCTTTATATAATGGAACCGAGGAACAATATCAGCTTCCTGCGGTAAAAAATCTGCGCCAGCAGATTGGAGACTCTGACGGAGTCATTTTAGCTTCCCCTGAATATCATAGCGCCATGAGCGGTGCGTTAAAAAATGCACTTGATTTTCTGGGAAGCGAGCAATTTGCCCATAAGCCAGTCGGTTTGCTCGTTGTAGCAGGCGGTGGAAAAGGCGGAATAAATGCACTTAACAATATGAGGATTGCCGGCAGGGGCGTATATGCCAATGTTATTCCTAAGCAGCTGGTACTTGATCCCCACTGTTTTGATTATGAAAATGACGGCCTGTATGAAGAGCCGGTTAAGCTGGTCGAAGGACTCATACAGGAGCTTCAGGTATATATGAAAGCCTATAAACAAATTAAGCAGGAAATAAACAACTAAACAACAAAAACGAAAACACGGATCATGACGATCCGTGTTTTTTATTGGTGGAATTCATTTGATTCAGGTTTTAAGTTATTTCATAAAAAGAAGAGGCTGGCAGCTGCTCTTCCGATAATTCGTTGGCATGGTCGATGTATCTTAACAAAGAATATAAATGTTTCTCAATAACGGAATAGTCTTTTTCAAAATTGTAGGCATGAAGAAAGTGTTCAATTTTCTTCGAAAGGAACTGATCTTCTGTTCTGACCATCAATATTAACAAGTTATCCCATTCCGATCGGTGCGTATAGTATAACGCACGATCATAATCCACTTTATTCATTTGTCCTTGCCTCCTCTTTCAGGAGATGATTTTAGTTTGCGATTAAGATGATATTTCTTTCGCAGTAAATCTTGGACTTGTTGATTTAAAAGGGTTTTCATCTTTTACCTGTATAAAGAATTTCGTTTTATCTCAATAAAAGCATACATAAAAATATGGACCAGGCGAAAAATAATCTTAATGGCAAAGGAATGGAGGCTAACATGAAAAAGTTCTTATCAATTCTTATGATGTTATGCATATTGACTGGAGGAAGCTCATTGGCAGAAGCTGTTCAAAAGCCTGATTATGAGAAATATGGACGAATCGCCATCACGGTAGTAAAGGAAGATTACCCAGGAGAAGAAGTGGTGGATTACCAATATGGCGGAAGGCAGAAAGTATCTGAAACAGATGTAACGGATACCTTTACTTTCACAGTAAAAGAAGATGGCAAGCCGGTAACCGTACTGGTAAAAGTAACCCATAGCCTGGAAAGTAATAAACTGGTCAGCTTAACAGCAGAGAGAAAATTACAGGAGTAAGCTCAACACCTTTAGGTATTGCCTTTCGAAAAAAAAATAGCATAGATTTTCGTCTAAGATTGTGAAAAATACTGTAAACCTGACCTTTACGTTTATTATCCGCTGCAGCTATTTGTAGCGGTTTTTACTTTTGATGGAAATAAGAAGCGGTTTTGCTTTATAAAAGGTTATCACAAAATCATTAATCCCCCATTTTGTTCATAGATTATGTTAAGGACTAAAAGGGGGAGTGGCAATGCGCGAAGACGATAATAAATCACTGGAATATGCCATTCAGGAAATTACTGAAATTGCTAATGGCTTTGGCTTGGATTATTACCCGATGCGATATGAGATATGTCCTGCGGAAATTATTTATACTTTTGGTGCTTATGGCATGCCGACAAGATTTTCACATTGGAGTTTTGGAAAACAGTTTCATAAAATGAAGCTCCATTATGATCTGGGATTATCAAAAATTTATGAGCTGGTAATCAATTCTAATCCTTGTTACGCCTTTTTGCTAGATTCCAACTCGCTCATTCAGAACAAATTAATTGTCGCTCACGTTTTAGCACATTGTGATTTCTTTAAAAATAATGTCCGCTTCCAAAACACAAAGCGTGACATGGTGGAAAGTATGGCAGCAACTGCTGAGAGAATCAGGCAATATGAAATTGAGTTTGGAAAGAAAGAAGTAGAAACCTTTCTGGATGCAGTGCTCGCTATTGAAGAGCATATCGACCCATCGCTAATGAGGCCAAAGCTGGCCTGGAATATGGAAGATGAAAATGAAAGCAGCGGCGATACTGCAGCACCTAGCCCTTATGATGATTTGTGGGGGCTCGATGAACGAAATAATAAACGTGAGCCTAAAAAGAAGAAAAAGAAGTTCCCTCCTAAACCTGAAAAGGATTTGCTTTTGTTCATAGAAAGCTACAGCAGGGAGCTTACCGATTGGCAGCGGGACATCCTAACCATGATGCGGGAGGAAATGCTCTATTTTTGGCCGCAGCTCGAAACAAAAATCATGAACGAAGGCTGGGCTTCTTATTGGCATCAGCGGATTTTGCGAGAAATGGATTTAACATCTGCAGAAGCGCTTGAATTTGCTAAACTGAACGCAGGGGTTGTACAGCCTTCAAGAACCGGAATTAATCCATATTATCTTGGCCTTAAAATTTTCGAGGATATTGAAGAAAGATACGACAACCCAACAGAAGAAATGAAAAGACGCGGTGTAGAGCCGGGATCGGGCCGAGAGAAGATGTTCGAGGTCCGTGAAATTGAGTCTGATATTTCCTTTTTACGGAATTACTTAACAAAGGACCTTGTAATGAGGGAGGATATGTATCTATTCCAAAAGCAGGGCAAGGATTATAAAGTTGTTGATAAGCAGTGGGAGCATGTCCGCGATCAGCTTGTCAGCATGCGCGTAAACGGGGGCTTCCCATATCTGACTGTCAATGACGGCGATTATATGAAAAATGGAGAACTCTACTTAAAGCATTGGTTTGAAGGAGTCGAGCTCGATCTGAAATATCTTGAAAAGGTTCTCCCTTACGTGCACCAGCTATGGGGCCGCAGTGTCCATATGGAAACAATCGTGGAAGGCAAAAACATGCTCTTCACATATGATGGGAAGAGTATTCACAGAAAGTATTTGTAAGAATCTATCTGAGGTAAAGCGAATCACACATGTTGTGATTCGTTTTTTCTATTGGCGATACCGGGAGCCTCCCTCGACGCTCCGCGCCTGCGGGGTCTCACTTGTTGCGCTACTCCCGCAGGACTTTGATAAGAATCTCTGCGTAAACTTCGGTATAATATTATTTTCATTCTGGCCAAGTTGGGGTAAATTATTATCAGGTACAATGTTATAGAGATACCTCACTCAGGACGGAGATGAAAACATGGAGCAGGGAAAAGTACAAGAGTTATTAAGCAGCTCAATTTTGGAAAAAACAGAAGAGCTGGCACAGGAGATGCTGGATTCCTTAATGGTCCATTTTGAAAATGAGCTTTCTAAAGAGGAAGCCAGAGATAATGCGTTAAAGACATTCTCTCATTTAGTGTCGATTGTCGGCAAAGGATTGATTGATGATAAAGTATGGGATAAAGCTGAAACCTGGGGGGAAGAAGTAGGGTATATTTCTGTTCAAACAGGCGGAGATCTCGGTGGTACGATTAAAAGTACTACACTCTATAAAGATGTGATAACAACCTTTATCTTAACGAAGGCAGAAGAAATGAAATTGCCAGCCACTTCGTTGATTGAGGTAATATCCAGAGTGGACAGAATTATCACCATCACTACATACGGTTTTACAAACGCATTTATAAAACATGCGGAAGAGCTAATAAAAGAATCACAAAGCCAGTACCTGAAAATATCTGTACCAATTGTACCGATATCTAATAATATAGCGATTTTGCCGCTAATTGGCGAAATTGATGAAGTTCGGTCAGGAGTTTTAATTGAAGAGGCCTTGTCTGTCAGTGTTAAGCAGAGATATGCACACCTCATTTTAGATGTATCGGGTGTGTACATGGCAACACCATTGGTGATCGAAACCCTTCAAAAGCTTGTTAAGAGCCTAAAATTGCTCGGTGTTTCTCCTCTTGTAACCGGAATCAGGACAGAGCTGAGCAAATCATTTGTTGAAAGTGGAGTAAGACTTGATGAAATACCAATATACACGAACTTAAAACAGGCTATTGACCATTTAACGCATTAATATAGCAAGAAAAAAACTGTTCAGGCGGAATGAACAGTTTTTTGTTTTCTTTATATTAAATAAAAAATAAATCCTGATATTGTCGACATTGTGATGACTGAAGCAATAAAGGCGATCACAAGCTGTTTGCGGAAAATGGATTTTAAAAGAATGACCTCCGGAAGACTTGCACCGGCAGAGCTGATCATCATGGCCATGACAGGGCCAAGAGCCATTCCTTTTAAGATAAGAATTTGGGAAATCGGAATCATACTTGATAAACGGATATAAAGTGGAATTCCGGCAATCGCTGCAACAGGTATTAGCCACCAAGCATCATGTCCAAACCATTTTGCTATAAAATCATCCGGTACAAGCCCGTGTATACCTGCTCCTATAGCGGCACCAATGAGGAGGTATGGATACACACTTTTCATAAGGCTTAAAGTTTCCTGCCATGCCAAGGACCAGTTGAATTTGTGCTGTTTTTCCTGATATCCTGTCATGATTACATTTTTTACATACTTCTGATAGCCTAGCTTCTCCAAAGAGAATCCAATCATAAAAGAGAAAACGCTAGTAATCACAGTGTATATAATTGCAACCTTCCAGCCCATGACAACACCCATTATCGTTAATATTGTCGGGTCTAATACAGGGGAAGCAAAAAGAAAGATCATGACAATTGAAAAGGGAATCTTGTTTTTTAGCATATTGACCACAACAGGAATAGTGGAGCAGGAGCAGAATGGTGTAATAAATGCAAAAGCAATTGCTGCTGCACTGGCCAGAAACTTGTTCCTGCCTGTTAACTTCTTCTCAATTTTTTCATAAGGAATATATCCTTGCAGCAGGCTAATGACAAATGAAATACCGACAAATAATATAGTAAGCTCCAATGCAATCCATAAAAAGCTTTTTAGAAACTCCATCATATTTATCCTCCTTATTATGCTTCACGTATAACGGTGCAGCATTTTCTTTCTTTTAATAGATTAGAATGTGAGTCTTCTACCGGCTTTTTGAAAAATTTCCATAAGTGATGCGATTTTTTCTCCAGTTCATTCTGTTTCATTTGGGCATTTAGTAAGTTTTCTTGAAAAAACATGAAATCTTCTCCTTTTTTATCAAAAAAAAATTTATTTATATATCAAAAAAAATTGATATAAAGTCTAAATTTAAGACCTAACAGCAGCTAGGTCTAAATAAGCAGCATAACTCCGGAGATAGCAAGTGATTAATTTCCACTTGATTAATTCGATAATAGCTCCATGTTCCTTTTGTCTCTTTTAGAATTAATCCTGCATCAAGAAGAATCTTTAGGTGATAGCTCAGTTTGGACTGCGGCATTTCAATAAGTTCGCTTAAATCGCAAACGCAGCTGGATTCCTGTTTGCACAGCAGATTCAAAATGTGGAGGCGTTTTTGATCGGCAAGTGCTTTAAATTTCGCTTCGTATTTAGAAAAAGTTTCATCCAGTGAAGTATCCTTTAAAGGAATGATATTGTCCATGGTGTATCCTCCTTAAATCAAATTCCTTTGATACATTGTATTATACTTCCAATAGTGGCAATGTGCAACTGAATATATCAAAAAAAATTGATTTATTTTTATGAAAGAAGGAATTGAATGATAACATTTACTAATTTTTAATTGCGTATATAAGAATATACTTATATAATGATGAGAGCTTAATATTTTTGATACTTATGATTATATTGAAGAAAATAAGAAAGAGGTGATTTTGTTTTGATTGCTGATCAAACTTTGGACATAGAACGTGCTGCAGGCATTTTAAAGCTGCTTGGGGATAAGACACGTTTGTCGATGCTGAGAATTCTTTCAGAGCATGATTGCTGTGTATGCGAGTTCACTGAAATTTTCCAGATGAGCCAGCCTGCTATTAGCCAGCATTTAAGAAAGCTCAGGGATGTCGGCCTGGTAAAAGAGAGCAGAAGAGGGCAGTGGATCATTTATGCGCTGAACGAGAGTCATGAGTATTATTCATTTGTAAAAATGCTGCTTGATGCTTTACCAAGCCAGGAAGAGAAGCTTAAAGAGCTAGAAAGACAGGGAAAAAGAATTTCTTGTGAATAGAGGAGGATAAGGTTTGACATCAGTCATATTGGCATCCGTTATATTCCTTGCTACTTTGACATTAGTCATATGGCAGCCAAAAGGACTTGGAATTGGCTGGTCGGCTGTCGGGGGAGCGATTGTAGCCCTGATAGCCGGGGTCGTGTCCTTTCAGGATGTAATCGATGTAACAGGAATTGTATGGAACGCCACATTAACATTTGTAGCATTAATAATTATTTCACTTATTTTAGACGAAATCGGATTTTTCGAGTGGTCGGCTTTACATATGGCCCGATATGCAGGGGGCAATGGACTTCGCATGTTCCTGCTTGTTACCCTCCTGGGTGCAATAGTGGCCGCATTCTTTGCGAATGATGGAGCTGCTCTTATTTTAACGCCAATTGTCCTGGCAATGGTCAGAGCTTTGAAGTTTAAAGATACAATGATTCTTCCATTTATTATGGCAAGTGGATTTATTGCAGATACGACTTCCCTGCCGCTGGTAGTCAGCAACCTTGTGAATATTGTTTCCGCTGACTATTTTAATATCGGCTTTGCCGAGTATGCATCAAGAATGATTGTGCCGAATTTCTTCAGTTTAGGTGCCAGTATTCTTGTCCTGTATTTATTTTTCAGAAAAAGCATACCCAAAAAGTATGATATGGCCCAATTGAAACGTCCTGTTGAAGCTATTAAGGATGAAAGAATGTTCAAACTGTCATGGTTAGTGCTGGCAGTGCTTTTAATCGGCTACTTTGCGAGTGAGTTTTTGGGAATACCCGTTTCCTTTATTGCCGGTGCCATTGCGATCTTATTTTTGCTTATCGCAAGAAGAAGCCCTGCAGTTCATACCTCTGCCGTTATAAAGGGAGCACCATGGGCAATCGTATTTTTCTCAATCGGCATGTATGTTGTGGTATATGGCCTCCGCAATGTTGGATTAACATCCGTTCTTGCCGATGTCATCCAGGCTGTGGCCGACCAGGGCTTATTTGCAGCAACCATTGGCATGGGATTCATTGCAGCAATTTTATCATCCTTCATGAACAATATGCCCACTGTCATGATTGACGCTTTAGCGATAGCAGACACAAATACAAGCGGTCCTATACGGGAAGCGTTGATTTATGCAAATGTTATTGGGTCTGACCTGGGTCCTAAAATTACGCCAATTGGTTCACTTGCTACCCTTTTATGGCTGCATGTACTTAATACCAAGGGGGTTAAAATTACTTGGGGTTATTATTTTAAAGTGGGTATTATTTTAACAATCCCTACTTTATTCATTACTTTAACAGGCTTGTATATCTGGCTGTTGATTATATCTTGATAAATGATATAAAAAGTGGAAGTTAAATTATCAAGAATTAATATAAATGAATCAGCTATCTTCCACAGCAATACAATTAAAAAGAATCCAAGGAGCGATTATGATGGAAAACAAAAAAACAATCTATTTCTTATGTACAGGCAATTCATGCAGAAGCCAAATGGCGGAAGGATGGGCAAAAAAACATTTGGGAGACCATTGGGAAGTAAAAAGTGCAGGTCTTGAAGCTCATGGCCTGAACCCAAACGCTGTAAAAGCTATGAAGGAAGCAGGCATTGATATTTCAAATCAGACTTCTGATACAATTGATCCTGAAATTTTAAATAACGCAGATTTGGTTGTTACGCTTTGCGGACATGCGGCAGATCATTGCCCTGTCACGCCTCCGCATGTTAAACGTGTTCACTGGGGATTCGATGACCCTGCGAGAGCTGAAGGAACTGAAGAAGAGAAATGGGCATTTTTCCAGCGTGTTCGTGATGAAATTGGCGAACGAATCCAGAAGTTTAAAGAAACAGGCGAGTAAAACTGCCATAAAGTTAATATAAGCCGGGGCTTTTCCCGGCTATTTTCATAAAGGAGAGGATAATATGGCGGAATTAGAAATCTTTGATCCGGCATTATGCTGTGCGACAGGTGTTTGCGGACCAAGTGTGGACCCGAAACTGGCAAGAGTGGCTTCCGCATTATTTATTCTTGAAGGCAAAGGTTTTTCTATAAAAAGATACAATCTGGGAAATGAGCCAGACGTCTATGTTAATAATCCAATTGTCAGCAAGCTTTTAAATGAAAAGGGCCCGGATGTGCTGCCGCTGATTCTTCTTGACGGGAAAGCTGTTAAGGAAGGCAGTTACCCAACAAACGAGGAGCTGGCTTCATGGTTTGGCGTTAATGCATCGATATTGGAGGCAAAAAAATCATCTAATAGCTTGTTATAAGAGGGAAGGTTTTAAAATGTTAAAACGATTCGATCCTGCAGAAATTACAATGACTCCTTTTATGTTTTTTACGGGGAAGGGAGGAGTAGGCAAAACATCGACCGCAAGTGCGCTGGCTATTACACTTGCTGATCAGGGCAAGAAGGTGCTGATTGTATCGACTGACCCTGCTTCCAATCTTCAGGATGTTTTCAAAACGGAATTGACGAATAATATCAGCGCTGTTCCAGATGTCTATGGACTATATGCCTGTAATCTTGATCCTGAAGAGGCAGCAAGAGCGTATAGAGAAAGGACTATCGGTCCATACCGGGGCAAGCTTCCTGAAAGTGTAGTTCAAACAATGGAGGAACAGCTGTCTGGTGCTTGCACAGTTGAAATTGCTGCCTTCGATGAGTTTACAAACTTATTGGCAAATCCCGAAATTCATGAAGCGTATGATCATATTATTTTTGACACTGCTCCAACAGGCCACACACTTCGTTTGCTTCAACTTCCAGCAGCCTGGACTGACTTTTTAAATGAGAGCACACACGGGGCAAGCTGTCTGGGCCCGCTTTCGGGATTAAGTGCAAAAAAAGATCTTTATGCAAAATCTCTGGCAGCGCTATCAGATGGGGAAAAGACAACTCTGATTCTCGTATCACGTCCGGAGGCGTCCGCATTAGCGGAAGCAGATCGCGCCTCAAAGGAATTGGGCGAGACAGGAATCAAAAGCCAGATTGTGTTAATTAACGGTATCCTTCAAAATGAATTAGAAGGTGATACCATTTCCGAAGCGTTTTATAGAAAGCAGCAAAAAGCCCTTTCTGCCATGCCGGCTAAATTGGCAGAACTCTCCCTATACGCGGTTCCTTTAATCGCTGGGTCATTGACCGGCCCGCAATCATTAAGGAAACTATTTACTAAAAACCAGTCTGAGTCTGGAATCGCACAGGAAAAGGACCGAATTGAAATTCCTTCTCTTCAGGCAGTACTGGATGATTTACACGAGAGCAACAAAAATGTTATTTTTACAATGGGGAAAGGCGGAGTTGGAAAAACAACTGCAGCTTCGGCTATTGCTGTCGGACTTGCAGAAAAGGGCAAACGTGTCCATTTGACAACAACAGATCCAGCTTCACATTTAACCCATATATTTGGCGATGAGCATAGCTTTGGCAATTTAACAATTAGCAGCATCGATCCAAAGGATGAAGTGGAAAAATACCGTAAAGAGGTACTGGGCAGGGTATCAGCAAAGCTTGATGAAGAAGCGATCGCATATATCAAAGAGGATCTTGAATCCCCGTGCACAGAAGAAATTGCCGTGTTCAGAGCTTTTGCAGAGGTAGTGGCAAGCGCTAAAGAAGAAGTGGTAGTTATTGATACGGCACCAACCGGACATACCCTGCTTCTGCTGGATGCAGCTCATTCTTATCATAAAGAGTTGGAGAGGTCCACTGGTGAAGTTCCTGAAAGTGTAAAAGAGCTGCTGCCTAAATTGAGGAACAATAAAGAAACAGAGGTTGTAATTGTTACACTTCCAGAAGCAACCCCTGTTTTTGAAGCTGCGAGGCTCCAGGAGGATTTAAAAAGGGCAGATATATCGCCTAAATGGTGGGTCATAAATCAAAGTTTCTATGCTGCGGATACCGAAGACCCCATTTTGCGTGGAAAGGCCGCTTATGAAAAAGAATGGATTCTTAAGGTTAAGAATGAACTGGCGAAGGACCTTGCAGTTATTCCATGGTTAGAGGACGAGCAAATTGGCTATAGCGAATTACTGAAAATATACAAGAAGAAAGGATGAACGTCATGAAAATTACTGACGGAGCCCGTGACCTGCTGAAGCAAGTGCTTCAGGAGAAAAATACGGGTGGTATTAGAGTTTATTTTGCAGGCTATGGCTGAGGAGGCCCACAGATTGGACTGGCTCTGGATGAGCCGGAAGCAGATGACATAACAGAAACCATCAATGAAATCCAGGTTGCCTTTGACCCGGAAATCAAATCTTACACAGAAGGCATGACTCTTGAGCATGATCAACAAAGAGAAGGTCTTGTCCTGCTAGGTAATGAAAGTGATTGCTGCTAAGCAGCAAGCAAAAGACACCTCATTTTTTTGAGGTGTCTTTTTGTGATTGTGTTAAAGCTATTGTTGTCTTTGAACCTGTTGATAGTAGAGAAAGAGGGCGAGACCTTTCGAAAATACAAATCCCCGATTCTTCGTGCCGTGTTTATGCGAGTAAGTTCATCAGATGTCCGACGGGAGGAGAGTGTCAAAGGAAGGCACTATGCGAATGCATCGAGGAGTCTCCCGGACCGACCGCAGAAACCAGTCTCAGGAACGGAAATCACCAGGGAAGGTTAATAGAAAACTGTTGATAAAAAAAATTTGATTTATAGGTTGACATTATACCTTAAGGGGTATAATATATGTATTGTATTTGAATCATACATGCAGAGGAGATTATAATGCTATATATTTTACTAACTTTGTTGTTACTTATAATCCCGTTGTTCAAAAGGTATTACCCTGTGAAAAACATACCATGTTATAGTTTGGAACAGTGCAGTCCCAAAGAAGATACTGTCCTGCTGGACGTCAGGGATTATAATGATTCCTGCCACTGTGAAATACCTGGGGCGATCAATCTTCCGATTCCATATATAAATAGGCACATTAAAGAAATACCTCATAACCAAATCCATTTGGTTGCATCCAGCCCATTAGAAAAAAATGTGGGAATCAGGATGCTCCGAAAAAAAGGTTTTAACATAGTCGGTTTTTCAATGCCAGAATGCCATTGTGTAAAATAAAGGCTCTGTTAAAGCTTATTGTTGTTTTTTGCACCCTGTTGATTGGAGCGGAGGGCACGATACTCCAGCGGGAATGCGGATCAAAGGGAGTCCCCGCAGGAGCTTCGGACCGCCCGCGGAAAGGGAGTGCCTGCAGTGGAAATCAACAGGCCAATTTAACAGAGCCAAAATAAAAAATAAAATGGGGTGAAAATTGTGTTATACGATGCAAAAACTCAAAATCGAATCAAAAGGGCGGAGGGGCAGCTAAGAGGCATTTTGAAAATGATGGAGGAAGAAAAAGATTGCAAATCTGTCATTACCCAGCTAACAGCATCCCGGTCAGCGATTGATAAAGCAATTGCAGTTATTGTCAGTTCAAATCTTGAACAATGTATTCTCGAAAGCGCGGAAAAGGGAACTGAGAATTCCAGCATGATTGAAGAGGCCGTCAACTTACTTGTTAAAAGCAGATAAAAGGTAGTTGACTTCCTTTTTTTATTAAGCTACAATATACCCTACAAGGTATAATGAAGATTGATTAACACTATATTAATATTTACAATCACACAAATTCGGAGGTAAACAAATGACTATTGTAAATGGAATTATTATCGCCCTGCTTATTATTCTTCTAGCTCAGAAGCTGATCCCGGTAAAGGGCATAAAGCAGATGACAACTGCTCAGCTGAAGAATGAATTAAAGGACAAAAACAAGCAATACATTGATGTAAGAACACCTGCAGAATTTAAAGGCTTTCATGTTCCAGGGTTTGTTAACATGCCTCTTCATCAGCTTCACCAGAAAATGGGGCAGCTATCAAAGGACAAAGAAGTAGTTGTTATTTGTCAAAGCGGAATGAGAAGCAGCAAAGCAAGCAAAATACTAAAAAAAGCGGGTTTTAAAAACATTACAAACATCAAAGGCGGAGTAAGCGCCTGGAGATAACGGGGAGGATGTAAAATGAAAACATTGACTGTTAAAGAAGTAGAACAAAAACTAGCTGCCGGAGAGAAATTAAATATCATTGATGTTCGTGAAGTGGATGAAGTAAAAGAAGGAAAGATACCTTCAGCTATCCATATTCCGCTTGGATTAATTGAATTCCGTATGCATGAGCTGGATAAGAATAAAGAATATGTTATGGTTTGCCGATCAGGCAACCGCAGCGGATTAGCTGCTCGCTTTCTTGAAGGCCAGGGTTTTAGCGTAATTAACATGCTTGGCGGTATGATGAACTGGGATGGCCCTACAGAATAAAAAGCCAATTGACTATCTGGCAATATTTTTTTAAAATAAAATATACTTACGGGGGTAAATTGTATGAAGGAAATGACTGCAAAACAAGTTGCTGAGTTTGTAATTGAGAAAAAGGACTTGTTTATTCTGGATGTAAGAAATGAAAGTGATTATAAGGACTGGAAAATTGAAGGGGAAAAAGTAGAATCCATTAATATTCCATATTTTGATTTAATTGACGGAGTAGAACCTGCTCTTGAAAAACTTCCAAGCGATAAACAAATTCTTGTTGTTTGTGCAAAAGAGGGATCTTCAAAATTTGTAGCTGAATCTTTGGAGGAAGCTGGAATCTCTAACGTTTCATATCTTCAAGGGGGTATGAAATCCTGGAGCGAATACTTATATAAAGCAGAAGTATATCGCGATGAAAACGTAAAGGTATACCAATTCATCCGTGTCGGAAAAGGATGTCTCTCCTATATGGTTGTATCCGGAAAAGAAGCCCTGGTAGTTGATCCATCCAGATTTACTGGAATATACGAAGAAGAAGCAGCAAAAGCTGGGCTTAAGATCACTCATATTGTAGATTCCCATTTACACGCTGATCATATCTCAGGCGGTAAAGAACTTTCAGATCGTACAGGCGCTAAATACTACCTCATGCAAAGTGAAGGAGCTATTTTCGACATCAACGCACTGGAAGAGCACGATGAGATCGTTTTTGAAGATGTAAAGCTGGAAGTACTTGCTGTTAAAACTCCTGGTCATACACCAGGCAGTGTATCGTTCTTTGTGAACGACAAGCTGTTGTTCTCTGGAGACACTATCTTTGTTGGGGGACTTGGACGCCCGGACTTGGGAGGAAAAGTTGCAGAATGGGCGCAGGACTTATTTAACACAGTCTATGAAAAAGTAGCAGCGATTGCAGATGATGTAATTGTTCTTCCTGGACATTATGCAGATTTGGATGATGAAATGAACGAAGAAGGCTTTATTGGAGACCTATTAGGAAATATCCGATCACGAAACGAACTTATGCAGAACAAAAATAAGGCAGAATTCGTAGATATGGTTGTTGCGAATGCTAATTCTGAAACTCCTCCAAACTTTGAGGAAATTGTAGCGATTAACCGCGGCGTCATGAAGGCTGAAGCAGAAAAGCAACAAGAACTGGAGATCGGACCTAACCGCTGTGCGCTTCACCATACACATTAATTTTGATCCTAGGGGAGAATATTTCTCCCCTTTATCAATGGCTCAGTTAACTTGTTATTGATTTTAGAACGTGTTGATTAGAGCAGCAGGAGCGAGATCCTCAAAGAGCAACAAAGATCATATATAAATAAAAAGGAAAACCCTGTTGACAGATCATCTAATATAAGATAGTATATACCCTGTAAGGTATTAATACGATATAAGGTATTAATACTATTATCACAGTAAAAATAAGATAAACAAATATTTTTTTGATTAAATATATACCTATTAGGGTAAAGGGAGGAAGAAGAACAAATGGAAAAGAAAAAAACAACGATTGTTCTTTTCAGTGGGGACTATGACAAAGTAATGGCGGCTTATATTATTGCAAATGGTGCTGCTGCGTACGATCATGAGGTAACGATTTTTCACACTTTTTGGGGATTAAATGCTTTAAGAAAAGATGAACCAATTCAAGTGAATAAATCGTTTATAGAGAAAATGTTTGGCAAAATGATGCCAAGGGGACCTGAGAAAATGGGTCTTTCAAAAATGAATATGGCTGGAATGGGTCCTAAAATGATTAAAGATATCATGAAAAAACACAACACAATGCCAGTAAGCGACCTTATTGAAATGGCAAAAGAACAGGACGTTAAGCTTGTAGCTTGCCAAATGACTGTTGACCTTCTTGGCTTTAAACAAGATGAAATTATTGATGGCGTTGAATTTGCCGGTGTTGCTGCGTACTTAGCTGATGCAGAAGATGGCAATGTCAACTTATTCATATAATCAAATTTCGCAAATATGATAGGGGGATTTTTTGAATGGAAGCATTAAAAACAAATTTTACAGTTGACGCGAAAGGCCTTGCATGTCCAATGCCGATTGTAAAAACAAAAAAAGCGATTAATGACTTAAATCCTGGAGAAGTACTTGAGGTTCTTGCAACAGATAAAGGATCAAAGGCTGATATCCAGGCATGGGCTAAAAGCTCTGGCCATCAATATCTTGGAACAATTGAAGAAGGAGAAGTGTTAAAGCACTACATCCGCAAAGCAAGTGCAAATGAAGAGCGTGAAGCTGCAAAATTTGAGCCTGTTGCTTCAAATGAAGAGCTTCAAACAGAGCTTGACTCAAATTCTGATATTGTCGTTCTTGATGTAAGGGAGCCTGCTGAATTTGCATTTGGCCATATTCCGAACGCTGTTTCAATTCCTTTCGGCGAACTGGAAGAGCGCATCGGCGAATTGAACAAGGATAAGAAAATCTATGTAGTATGCCGTACAGGAAGCCGCAGTGATATGGCGTCACAGACATTAACCGAAAAAGGCTTCACCAACGTAATTAATGTTGTACCTGGAATGTCCGAGTGGAATGGACCAACTGAAACAAAAGTTAACTAAAAATTTTTAACTGAAATGATACAGTAGGAGGTATAAAGATGGCGAAAGTAATGACAGCTAAAGAAGTAACGAAAAAAGTTTTCAATAATGAAGAATTTTTCATCCTTGATGTCCGCAATGAAAGTGACTTTAACGATTGGAAAATTGAAGGCAAAAACTTCGAATATTTAAATGTTCCTTACTTCGATCTTCTTGATGGAGTAGAACCTATCCTTGATAAAATTCCGGCTGATAAAGAGTTACTGGTAGTTTGTGCAAAAGAAGGTTCTTCAGTAATGGTTGCAGACATGCTTGAAGAAGCAGGACGTGAAGCTTCTTACCTTCAAGGCGGAATGAAAGCTTGGAGTGAACATCTTGAGCCTGTTAAAGTAGGCGATTTGAAGGATGGCGGAGAAATGTATCAATTCGTCCGCATCGGCAAGGGCTGCCTATCTTACATGGTTATTTCCAACGGTGAAGCTGCGATTGTTGATGCAACTAGAATGACTGATGTATTTACTGATTTTGCTGCTGAAAAGAATGCAGAAATCAAGCATGTCTTTGATACACATCTGCATGCTGACCATATTTCCGGCGGAAGAAAAATTGCTGAAAAAACTGGTGCTTCATACTGGCTTCCTCCTAAGGACGCTGAGGAAGTAACATTTGAATATAACCGCCTTGAAGATGGAAACGAGGTAATGATTGGTTCCACAAAAATTACCATTCAGGCTGTTTATTCACCTGGCCATACAATCGGTTCAACCTCTTTTGTAGTTGATGATCAATACCTTCTATCAGGTGATATCCTGTTCATCGATTCAATTGGACGTCCTGACTTGGCGGGTAAAGCTGGTGATTGGGCTGGAGATTTAAGGGAAACCCTCTACAAGCGTTATAAAGAGCTATCAAGCGAATTAATTGTTATGCCTGCACACTTCATGATCATTGATGAGTTAAACGAAGATGGCAGCGTATCTGAAAAGCTTGGGACTTTATTTGCTAAAAACCACGGGTTAAACATTAAAGATGAAGGTGAGTTCAGAAAATTGGTTTCTGAAAATCTTCCTCCTCAGCCGAATGCTTATCAGGAAATCCGTGAAACAAATATGGGTAAAGTCAGCCCGGATGAAGAGAAACAGCGTGAAATGGAAATCGGACCAAACCGCTGTGCTGTAAGATAACTTTTTTGAATTGGATTTTGGTTTAACTTTAATACTAACTATAAAAAATCGGAGGAATGAAATCATGAATGTAACAAAAGTATTAGATGCAAAAGGTCTAGCTTGCCCAATGCCAATCGTAAAAACAAAGAAAGCAATCGGTGAAATCGAATCCGGCCAAGTGCTTGAAATTCATACAACTGACAAAGGCGCAGTTAAAGATTTAGCTGCCTGGACAGAATCAACTGGCCATGAACTTTTAAAGCATGAGGACGATAATGGAGTTCTAAAGTTCTGGGTTAAAAAAGGCTAATATAATGAAATGATAAAAGGGAGTTGTTACTCCCTTTTGTCGATTTAAAGGAGGGAACAGCCACATGGATTTTACCTTTTTAATCGTTATCTTTTTAATTGGTTTCATCGGCTCTTATATTTCCGGTATGGTCGGAATCGGCGGTTCAATTATTAAGTATCCTATGCTTTTATACATTCCACCATTATTTGGTTTAGCGTCATTTTCCGCTCATGAAGTATCGGGAATCAGTGCTGTACAGGTGTTTTTTGCCACTATCGGGGGCGTCTGGGCATACAGAAAAGGCGGCTATTTAAATAAAACACTTATCATATATATGGGTTCTGCTATATTAATCGGTAGTTTGATCGGAAGCTACGGTTCACGTTTCATGTCTGAAGGCGGCATTAACCTGGTATACGGAGTATTGGCTTTGATTGCTGCAGTCATGATGTTCGTACCGAAAAAGGGTTTGGACGATATACCATTGGACCAGGTAAAGTTCAATAAATGGCTTGCAGCCTTCTTTGCTCTGGTGGTCGGAGTTGGAGCTGGTATCGTCGGTGCTGCAGGAGCATTCCTGCTTGTTCCAATCATGCTTGTTGTGTTAAAAATTCCTACAAGGATGACCATTGCAACATCCCTGGCGATTACATTTATTTCTTCAATTGGTTCAACAGTAGGTAAGGTTGCAACTGGCCAGGTTGATTACATCCCAGCTGCCATCATGATCGTAGCAAGCTTAATTGCATCTCCGCTAGGTGCAAATGCGGGAAAGAAAGTAAATACAAAAATCCTGCAGATTATCTTGGCTGTGCTTATCCTAGGTACATCTATTAAGATCTGGATGGATATTCTATAATAACAAAAGGGGTCAGCATTTGCTGTCCTCTTTTTGAGTTTAACTTGAGAATAAATGGAAAATATAAAGCTATACTCTAATCCGGGGAGAGTTGTTTCAAATGGAAGAAACAAAGGAGTCAAAATACATACAGCAGCACTTGGCCAACGAACGTACTTTTTTGGCTTGGGTTCGTACGTCGATAGCTGTAATCGGCATAGGGGTTCTGGCATCTACACTGCATTTTAATAACATACAGAGGGTAAATGAATTTGCTGACAGTATTGCGGTGGCATTAAGCCTATTCTCGCTGGTTACTGGACTTACCATACTATTATATTCAACCATGAATTATTTTCGGGTTCGCAAAAGAATTAATACGCAAACCTACACTTCATCAAGGTCTTTAATCTATTTAATAACTATCATCATCTTTTTGATATTCATTCTGTTGTTAACCTATTTATTTGTCATATTAATTTAATAGCCGGGCGGCTGGGCCCCCTACGCACATCAGACCTGGGATAACAAGTCCAAACCTGGGCGTAAAAGTAGAGAAAGCACGTAAAAGGGTAAAAATAGCACGATATGGCAGTTAATCGAAGCGATTAACGACGATAAAAAGGTCCATCCACCAGAAATGGTAGTTAATCGAACGGATCAACGACGATAATAAGGTCCACCCCTCATATATGGTAGTTAATCAGACGGATTAACAAACGAGTGTAAAGCGGACTTCTCATTTGCAGACGCAAAGCAAGTCTAAAACACAGCAAAACCCGAAGCGGTGCGAGGATGAAAGTGCTTCCGGAGTCGATTTTTATTTCTGCTTATCAAATCCATCTGAACCCATAAAAAAAGTCATCCTTAGTGGATGGCTTTCTTTTTAAACCTACCGCCTCTTACCTCAGCAATATCAGCTACTGCCAAAAACGCATTGGGGTCGATTTCTTCGACAATGGCTTTTAGTTTTGCTTCTTCCAGTCTGGTGATTACGCAAAATATTACCTTTTTATCGTCGCCTGTATAGGCGCCCTCGCCATTTAAATAGGTAACTCCTCTTCCGAGCCGGGCAAGAATTGCTTCGCCGATTACTTTATGTTTTTCACTAATAATCCAGGCAGATTTGGACTCATCAAGTCCGCGTATGACAACATCAATTGTTTTAAAAGCAATGAAATAAGCTAGGATGGAATACATGGCACGATTCCAGCCGAAAACAAATCCAGCTGTTCCAAAAATGAAGATATTGAAGAACATGATGATCTCCCCAACAGAGAAGGGGAGTTTTTTATTGACAAGAATGGCCAGAATTTCTGTTCCATCCAATGATCCCCCGTACCTGATAACCATGCCGACCCCTATTCCAAGGACAATTCCGCCAAATACCGTTGCCAATAGCAAGTCTTCTGTAAATACAGGGACGTCATGCAAAAGGAGTGTGGTAGCGGATAATACGGCGATGCCCAATAAGGTGGATAACGCAAAGGTTTTACCAATTTGCTTGTAGCCAATATAGAAGAAAGGAATATTTAAGACGAAGATGAACCAGCCGAGTTTCCAGCCGGATAAATGTGAAAGGATAATGGAGATACCAACGATTCCGCCATCCAGTATCTTATTTGGAACCAGGAATTCTTCAATCCCGACCCCCATAAGAATGGCCCCTAAAATGATAAAGACGATCCTTTTGGCTAGCTTGGCTTTCGTTAATCCTTTATGTAGATTTTGTTCAACAGCAGGTTCTAATGAAACATTCATAAATGACCCCCAATTATGTTATTTTAGAAAAGATTTTTTTGCGTCGATGAATATTAAAAAATTTGAAGATAGTGGTTATTGGAAGAGCCGGTGTTTTTTTTAATCCTTTATAAAACAGTATGATAGCTAGTGCCAATTTAGGCCTTCTTAAAATCCATCTAATGAACAAATTGAAATCTTTAATCTTACACTTTAAATATAATTATAACATTTCATGGATTAATTTGGTTGAATCCAAACTGCCTCTAAAGTTATGAATTAGCTTATAAGTATAATTTCTTCATTTCTTGGAAAAATACCTGCGAGGTGGTTAAATGTATAGGTGGATTATAATCTTGCTGGCATTATTGTTATCCTTAAATTTATCAACAGCTGCGTCTGCAAAAGATAGCAAAAAAAACGATCTTGAATGTATAAGGAAGCAGGAATTTCGCACAAAGGAATTCAACGAACAGGTTACTAGTGATGTGTTTGCAAGTTTCGGGCATAAATATGATGAAATAATTGATCAGAGCATGTATATAAATATGATTGATCTGATGAAGTATTCAGTTCTTACTGCCGGTGAAGATGCACATTTGGAGAGTTTAAAGAAGCAAATGAGAGGCGCTTCAAATGGAGAAAAGAGGCTTTACTTTTTTCATGGGAATCCAGATGAGGCATACATCTTTTATAAAGACCTTAAAAACGGTAATAATATGGTCCATTTAAAGAAGGAGCCAGCTGGCTGGGAAGTAGAGGAAAAGGTCGTGAAAAAAGGGAAGAGAATACCCTTCAAACGTGAAAAATGCGAAGACGATTATTTTATGAAAAGAATGTTTAATAATTTATATCAAAAATAGAAAAAGGTGCCCCAGATCAATCTGGCGGCACCTTTCCATTTCATGGATTAGCAGCAAGTTTTGGCTTCCTTGCAGCAATCTCTATCTGTTTTATTATCTGCTTCCTTGATTTCAATTTGGCAGCATTCCTTGCCATCCTTTGTGACTGATAGGGATTTAAAGACATTCAACATGAATTCACCTCCTTTAAGCAAAAAACAAAATTAACAGGTTTCACATGGATTGCACCCACAGCCTGATAGTTCCTGTTTGGTGGGATTTTGGCGGGCAGGTTTTTCTTTCAGAGGTGAAGAGAACTTCCAGGCATCTCTGGCTATCCTTTCAATTTCCTTTTGTTTAAGCTCTGCGACCATAAAGTCTTCAAATCGAAACATAAATTCCAACTCCTTAATCAATAAAATTTGTTTTATTAATCAAAAAAAATTGATTTTGAGTGCAAAATAAGCAGTGTTGTGTAATCAGATTTGATGTATGATTAAATCAAAATGTTTTGATATTTGTATTATAGTTCCATTAATTCCAAAATGCAACTTAATAATCAAAAAAAATTGATAAATATTTTTCTGCAAAAAATGATTATGAACCCTATCCGGGGGGAAAAGACTTTTTACAAGGTTTATGTTGAAAAAGGGAGGATGTAAAAATGAATAAGGTGATCAAATACGGCAAGAAGCTCGGGAAGGAATTCAAAAATGATCGGGCAACCGGGCTTGCAGCTGAACAAGCCTATTACTATATGCTCTCCATTTTCCCTTTGTTAATCTTGCTTATTTCCATAGTTCCATATCTTTCTTTGGATCCTCAAAAAGCATTATCTTATTTGCAGGCAGTGATGCCGGCAGATTCATATAGTGTAATTGAGGACAATGTAATAAATATTATAACGAAGCCCAATGGCGGGCTGCTGACTTTTGGTATTATCGGTACATTATGGTCGGCCTCTAACGGTATGCAGGCATTTATAAGAGCTATGAATGATGCTTTTGATGTTAAAGAAACAAGGTCGTTTATTAAATCAAGGCTCATATCGATTGGTTTGACAATAGGATTGATTGTGGCCGTTATCATTGCAATGGTTTTGCCGGTTTTCGGAAAACTGATTATGAATTTTGTGGAGAATTTTATTCATATACCAAACGGCATGCAAATCCTTATTACAGTTTTAAGATGGGTAATTGCATTTGCGATCATGGTATCTGTTTTAGCCATCCTTTATAAGGTGGCTCCAAATAAGCATTACCCGTTTAAACATGTTATCCCTGGTGCACTGGCTGCAACAGTAATGTGGCTGATGATATCACTTGGGTTATCTTTTTACGTTAGCAACTTTGGAAATTACTCCGCAACTTATGGAAGTTTAGGCGGGGTAATTGTTATGATGCTATGGTTCTTTTTGACAGGTCTTGCTCTTGTTATTGGCGGAGAAATCAGTGCTATTTACCATAGGCATAAGACGAAAAAGCCTGACGATAATAAGAAGGATATTGATAAAGATAATAGCAGCGGGAAGTTGGATGCAGAGGCTTATAGTACTCTTTCCATAAAGTAACACAAAAAAAACGAGGGGTTAGCCCTCGTTTTATTTGATTTGGTGGATGAATGGTATTTTGATGTTCCACCATTTTTTGAATTTCTTCGGTGTTTCTTTTACAGCTGATACAGTATTATGAAACGTTTGTTTCTTATAATCAATATCCTTCTGGATCTCTTGTTGTGTTGATGTCAGCTCATCAACTCCACTTTTTATTTGATCAGCTTTTAGCTGCATGACAGTGCTTATCGCTGTCAGCTTTTCAATGGCCGGCTTGGCATCCTTGTAAGTTTTAAATGCGTAGATGCCGAGAAATACCAATGATGCGACGATTAGTATCAGGCTTGCATAAACAATGTACATAGTGATCCACCTCCTCATGTTGCTTTTTTAGTGTTTACCCTTTTTCCGAAAAAAGTAACATCGGGATCTTTCTCTTAAAGCATAGGAATAAGGAGAATTCTCAGAATAAATTAAAGAATTGACCTCCATATATGAGTTTGCTAGAATAATCATCATTATATTAATATATTATAAGATTTAGCCCGGGTGCCATAAATTCGGTTCTATGCGCGTTTCTTATTACCTGTATATGTTCAGAAATAGGGTCTGAACGTTTCTACCAGGCTGCCGTAAATAGCTAGCTTGACTACAGGGGATGTAGCCTGGTTTTATTTACATGCTATTTTCTTCTGTATTCTTTATGGGCAGCTTCGCATATTGCGGAGCTTTTTTTAGTTATTTAGAAGAAGGAGGGAAATTGTGTGTCATCATTTTTTCAGTTTCATGAAAGAGGAACATCATTCAAGCAGGAGACAATTGCGGGTTTCACCACCTTTTTGTCAATGGCTTATATATTAATTGTAAATCCTATTATTCTCAGCCAGGCTGGAATGGATAAGGGGGCAGTATTTACTGCCACAGCATTGTCAGCTATTATTGGCTCTCTTCTAATTGGCATGCTATCCAACTATCCGATCGGAATTGCGCCAAGTATGGGCCTAAATTCCTTTTTCACCTTTTCTGTTTGCATCGGGATGGGCATCCCATGGCAAACAGCACTAACGGGTGTATTTGTTTCCGGAATTTTATTTGTGATATTAAGCTTATTAAAGATAAGGGAAAAAATTATTAACATCATCCCAAAGGATTTAAAGCATGCAATTGCTGGCGGAATCGGCTTTTTTATCGCTTTTATCGGTTTGAAAAATGCCGGTCTGATTGTGGGCAATGAAGCGACGTTTGTTTCGATAGGCGATATTAAATCACCAGTAACACTACTCGCTGTCTTTTGTTTTATATTAACCATTGTTTTAATGATCAGAGGCGTTAAAGGTGCTATATTTTATGGAATGGTCATCTCTGCTGCTATCGGGATGCTTCTGGGTCTAATTGATAAGCCAGAAAAAATAATTGGTGCGATCCCAAGTCTTGAGCCAACTTTTGGAGAAGTATTTTTGCATATTGATCAAATCTATACTGCAGAGATGCTTGCCGTCATATTTACTTTCTTATTTGTAGCCTTTTTTGATACAGCTGGAGCATTGATTGCGATTGCCAGCCAGGCAGGGCTTATGAAAAATAATGAAATTCCAAATGCGGGGAGAGCACTGCTGGCGGATTCAAGTGCAACTGTAGTCGGTTCTGTATTAGGCACTTCTACCACTGCTTCGATGATAGAATCAAGCTCTGGAATTGCGGCTGGAGGAAGAACTGGCTTCACCTCTGTGATTATCTCAGCATGTTTCACAATTGCGTTGTTTTTCTCCCCATTGCTGAGTGTAATTACAGCGGAAGTAACATCACCGGCGCTGATTATTGTAGGTGCATTAATGGCAATGGAGGTTAAGCATATTGATTGGGGCAAACTTGAAATAGCCATTCCGGCGTTTGTAACGATCCTGATGATGCCTCTAACATTTAGTGTAGCAACAGGAATCGCCTTGGGATTCATTCTTTACCCCATTACAATGCTGGCACTCCGTAAGCCAAAAGAGATTCATCCCATTATGTACGGACTTTGTATTGCTTTTATGGGCTATTTTGTTTATCTGGCATAAACTGAAGCCTGCCTGTTCATTCAGGCAGTCTTTTTTTGTTTGGCTCTGTTAATGCTTATTGTTGTTTTTTGCACTCTGCAGCGGAAATTAACGGGCAAATTTAACAGAGACTTTTGTTTTATTTTATGTAATTAGTCTAAATATAAAAGGAAGGCAGTAAAAAAACATTGAACAATAGAACAATGTCATACATAATATATATGAGCATATATTCATATAAAAGGGGTGCAGAGTATGGGACACGGACATGGACATTCACATGATCACCATCATACAGGCAATAAAAAAGCTTTAATGTGGGCATTTTTTCTGATCGCTTCCTTTATGATTGTGGAGGTAATAGGCGGTATTCTGACCAATAGCCTTGCGCTCTTATCGGATGCGGGACATATGCTGAGTGATGCAGCCGCACTGGGGTTAAGCTTTTTAGCCATAAAAATGGGAGAAAAGAAGGCAACAAGTTCGAAAACATTTGGATATAAAAGGTTTGAAATCATTGCAGCATCGATTAACGGAATGACACTTCTCCTGATTTCCTTTTATATTTTCTATGAAGCGTATCATCGTATTCTTGAGCCGCCGGCTGTTCAAAGCTTGGGAATGCTTGTTATCTCATCTATTGGCCTGCTAGTGAACATTGCTGCAGCCTTTATATTAATGAGAGGAGATAAGGATCACAACTTGAATGTCAGGAGCGCATTTTTGCATGTTTTGGGAGATTTGCTTGGTTCTGTTGGGGCCATTGCGGCTGCACTTTTGATTTACTTCTTCGGCTGGGGTATTGCAGATCCGATTGCAAGTGTGATTGTGGCTATTCTGATTTTAATTAGCGGCTGGAGAGTTGTAAAGGAATCATTCCACATTTTAATGGAGGGGACTCCTTCCCATTTGGATCCTGAAGATATAAAAAAGAAGCTTCTCCAAGTTAAACATGTCAAGGATGTTCATGATCTTCATATTTGGACGATTACATCGGGTTTCCCTTCTCTGAGCTGCCACCTTGTGATTGAACATGCTGGAGGCCATGATACTGTCCTTCATGAAGCACAGTCTGTGCTTCATGATGAATACGGCGTTGAGCACAGTACTATACAGGTAGAGGGAGAGAAAGAAGGCTGTCCCGGCCATAGTGAGAGCTGCAATTAGTGCTGCAGGCGACAGAACAGCTAATCAGGAATGCTGGGCATGTTCGATAGCCTGCTTTAATAAACTGATGACATGTTCATCGTCATGGCTGTAAAAAAGTGTAGTTCCTTCCCGGCGGAACTTTACCAGTCTAAGGTTTTTTAAAAAACGGAGCTGGTGTGAGACAGTTGACTGCAAAAGGGAGAGTTTTTCTGCTATTTCATTAACCGAATACTCCCCGTGAAATAATAAATGCAAAATGCGCAGTCTGGTTGGATCGGATAAGGCTTTGAAAGTCTGGGAAACCATAAATAGTGTTTCTTCATCTAAGCCGTCAGGAGACGGAAGCGGGTTTTCATTCTTCATAGTTAACACCTCCAATTAAATTATAATCCTGAATAAAAAAAAACAAAACCGCAGAGTAGGGGCCGCTGCGGTTTTATTGCTGTGAAATAAGGTTACTCTCCCTTTTTAATATCTTCTTGGATTTTATCAACAAGTTTTCTCATTTCAGTATGGATTTGTTCTTTTTCAATATTGAGTTCTTTTTTTATCTCATGAAATGACTTTCCCTGTTCCTTCATTTTTATTATCTCGTCTAAATCCTTGTTGGCCGCCTTAGCCATGGCTGAACCGGAAACGAGGAAACGTAAAGGTATTTCTTTATCAAGATAACCCTGTAATTCTTGAGCTGTCTTTCCTGAAAACTCTGACACGTTTTTAAGGACAATGTCTTTATTTTTTTCAAGGAACTTATCCATGTGATGATGGTTTTTCTTAATTTTATTTAAATCAACTCCATAATGCTGGGCCGTTTTCTCCCAGGAGGAGTCATTTTTTTTATAAAAGGCTAATATCTCTTCAACCTTTTGATTTGAAAATTTGGCAATATGGGATGCTATATAAATTTCTTTTTTCGTATACCCTTTCTCTTGCAGGCTTTTTAAAAGTGACTCATCAATAATGCTGTGAGTATGTTCGCCTATATCTTCTTGATTTGGTATTTTGTCTGGCTGTGTTTCTGCGTTCACTGAAAAGGCTGATCCAATTAAAAGGAAGCAAAAAGCCAATACTGTTAATAATCTTTTTTTCATGGTGTTAACACTCCTTTTCGAAATAATGCTTCGTTAATAGCATGTCCCAAGATATAGTAAAACCATGAATAAAATTTTCTAAAGTCAAAGCCTAAAGGGTCAGAGATATTTATTGAAAAAAAAGGTTAATTTCGATTTAATTTAAGGGAAGAAGATGTTCCGGGATGGTGTGGAAAATGAAAATTCTTGTTGTGGAAGATAACCAAAGTGTCTGTTCAATGCTTGAGATGTTTTTTATGAAGGAAGGATATCAGGGAGTTTTTGTCCATGATGGCCAAGAAGGCTTTGTGCGGTTTAATAAAGAGAAATGGGATCTCATAATTGTGGACTGGATGCTTCCCATTATGGATGGTGTGACTCTATGCCGAAAAATTAGGGAGCTGAGCAAGGTGCCAATTATTATGCTCACGGCCAAGGATAGTGAATCTGATCAGGTTTTAGGGCTTGAAATGGGAGCTGATGATTATGTAACAAAGCCATTTAGCCCCCTAACGCTAATGGCAAGAGTTAAAGCTGTCACAAGACGGTTTCAGGCCGAAACGGCTTCAGGAGAGGACAGCCAATCTATTTCCAGTGAATTTTTCAAAATCAGCAAAGAATCAAGAGAGGCGTATTATAATGGCCAGCTTCTCAGTAATCTGACTCCTAAAGAGTTTGATTTGTTATATTATATGGTTAAACACCCGAAGCAGGTTTTTACAAGGGAACAGCTGCTTGACAGCGTCTGGGGATATCAGTTTTACGGAGATGAGCGGACAGTTGATGTACATATAAAACGTCTCAGGAAAAAGATAGGAACGGCAGAGCAGCCATATATCCATACAGTTTGGGGAGTTGGCTATAAATTTGATGAAACGGCAGCGGATAATGAAAATTAAATATTTTTATCAGCTGCTGATCAGCCACGTCAGTATTTTAATTTTGGCGTTCCTGTTATTAAGCCTGCTTTTCTCCCAGTTTGTTGAGAATTATATTTTCGAAAATAAAGTGGATGAATTAAATTCCTATGGAGAACGGATTTTAACAGATTTAACTGTCAGGATTGAAGGAAACGAGCAATTTTTAACCGAATACAGCCAGCTGCTGGACGCAAGAAATATTAAATATATTCTTTTTGACAATAAAGGCAGAGTCTTGTATCCCGAGTTAAAATCAGATCCGATGATTCAGCTGACAAATGCTGAATGGGAGGAAATCTCAAAAGGGAAAAGAGTATCTGTTAAGCATGATATTAAGCGTTTTGATCAGGAAGTAACTTTGGTTGCCCTTCCTTATATGCAAAGAGGCAGGCTCATTGGCGGGGTGCTGCTTTTATCGCCCATCACCGGCGCTATGGAAGTGGTAAGTCAGCTAAACAGATTTTTATTATATACCATCATTATTTCATTAACAGCTACTATATTATTAAGTCTTGTCCTTTCCAAAAACCTGATTAAAAGGATTACTCATCTTCGAAGTGCTGCCTCCATGATTTCTTCCGGGAATTATGATGTGAATGTCCCATATACATATAAGGATGAAATCGGTGATCTGGCCAAGGATTTTAATGAAATGGCAGCTAAACTAAAGAAATCAAACGAAGAAATCAAGCGGCTGGAAAATAGAAGAAGAAAATTTATTGCCGACGTGTCGCATGAGTTACGCACACCCCTAACTACAATAAGCGGATTGGCTGAAGGGATCAAGGATGGATTGATCCCGGAGGAGGAAAAAGCTAAAGGGATGGTACTGATTGACCGGGAGGCAAAAAGGCTCATTCGGCTTGTAAATGAAAATCTTGATTATGAGAAAATCAGATCGAATCAGCTGCAGTTAAATAAAATGGATATTAATCTGATGGAAGCCTTTGAAATTGTAAAGGAACAACTTGAAATTCAGGCAGAGGAAAAAGGAAATAGGATTTATATAGAGGCTGATGAAGAAATTTATGTTTATGCAGATTATGACCGTCTCATCCAAATACTTGTCAATATTGTCAAGAACAGTATCCAATTTACGGAAAATGGCAGCGTGTTTTTAAGAGGGAATAAGAGACCTGATGAAACCATCATTGAAATTGAAGATACGGGCATTGGTATTGATCCGAAGGAAATTGAATCCATCTGGCTGCGATTTTACAAGGCTGATTTATCCAGAACCAATCATTCTTTCGGTGAATTCGGCATTGGGCTTTCAATTGTTAAACAGCTTGTCCAGCTGCATGATGGAAAAATAATGGTGAGCAGCGAGAGAGAAAAGGGAACAAAATTTACGATTAGGATTCCGAGAGCGCAGGGCTAATTGGTACAGCCGGCCTTTTTTGAAGACAAGCATCTTTGTGAAGCCGAATTCCTTTGTGCCCATGGATGAAGAAAAGAGGAGAGAACGGGAACGTGGGCATCGGATTCGTACCAAAGCACACCAGGAAACGTTAAGAGAATAGGAACGGAAATCCATATTAGTATCAGATACATATGAAGGGTGGATATTGATGCCACAAAAAAGGATAGGCAGGATTTTCTTTATTATCATCATTGGTTTTCTTTTTTTCATAGCCTATTCAGCGTACAGCATTTGGTCTTTCAGTTCGAAAAATGAATTGGTTATGGCTGATGCTGCGATTGTCCTTGGGGCTGCAGCTTGGGATGATGAGCCCTCTCCTGTTTTGCGCGAGCGAATAAACCACGCGATTTGGCTCTATGACAATGGTTATGCTGAGAAGCTAATTTTTACAGGCGGCAAGAACGGTGAGGACAGGTTTGCTGAATCGGAGGTAGCGAGGGAATATGCTATTAATAATAATGTTAAGGCAGAAGACATTCTAATTGAAACGAAATCTGCCATAACAGAAGAGAATCTTAAGTACGCCATTAAGGTTGCTTTTGATCATCACTTAGAGACATTTCTTATTGTGAGCGATCCTTTGCACATGAAAAGGGCTATGCTTATGACAAAGAATGATGGGGTAGAGGCTTATCCTTCTCCGACACAGAGTTCGGTTTATACATCATTAGAAACGAAAATTCCTTTTTTCTTTAGAGAGCTTTTTTTCTATATAGGATATATTATTAGCTTGCCTTTTCGTTAATAGGTAAGTGGACCATTAAAAAAAGGAACAGCTCCCAGAGGGCTGTTCCTTTATTTACATTCTATGACATGACCTGGGTCTCCGTTAAGGGCAATTTTTGCGCCGGAGCAGTTTCTGTTTCGGGAACGGCTGTTACCTCAATGTACTTAATATGGTGTTCCTCCATATCAAGGATTTTAAAGAGGTACTTTTCATGCTGGATTGTATCGCCCTGTTTAGCTTCATAATTTTCAGTCAGGATCCATCCGCCGATTGTGTCGACATCTTCATCATTGATATCAGTTCCAAGAAGGTCATTGACCTCGCTGACAAGAACTTTTGAATCAATAATATAGTGGCCCTCTTTTGTATTTCGGACCATAGGAACTTCATCCATATCAAATTCATCACGGATTTCCCCGACAATTTCTTCAATAATATCTTCTACAGTTACGAGACCTGAAGTTCCGCCATATTCATCCATCAAAATAGCCATGTGGATTCGTTCCTTCTGCATTTTTAGAAGCAGTTCATGGATCGGAATGCTGTCAATGACTCTGATAATCGGACGTATATATGATTCAAGTGTGCTTGAAGATAACTCTCGGTTCATGATCAGGTCTGTCATGACTTCTTTAATATTGACCATGCCGATAATATGGTCCTTATCTCCGTCTATAATTGGATAACGTGTGAATTTTTCTTCCTGAACGATTTGAAGAAAGTTTTCCAGTGTATCATCTTTAGAGAGTGAGACAATTTCTGTGCGCGGAACCATAATTTCTTTCGCAATACGATTGTCAAACTCGAAAATTTTATTTACATACTTAAACTCAGATTGGTTAATTTCGCCGCTTTCATAGCTCTCAGATAAAATAATGCGAAGTTCTTCTTCCGAATGGGCCAATTCGTGTTCAGAAGCGGGCTTTAGTCCAAACATACTGGTTAAAAGACGGGCAGAGCCATTCAACGCCCAAATAATCGGATACATGATCCGGTAAAACCAAATTAAAGGACGCGATGTTAAAAGGGTAACGGCTTCAGCTTTTTGAATAGCCAGCGTCTTAGGAGCCAATTCGCCAACAACCACGTGAAGGAAGGTAATAAAAGCAAACGCGATGCTGAATGAAACGACTTGAGCAATCGAACCTGGTAAGTCGAACTGGTTAATCACAGGCCGAAGCAGATGTTCAATCGTTGGTTCACCAAGCCAGCCAAGGCCAAGGGCGGTTATCGTGATTCCAAGCTGGCAGGCTGAAAGGTATTCATCCAGGTTTGAAACAACTTTCTTGGCAGCAATTGCATTTTTATTGCCTTCTTCTATTAATTGATCAATTCTTGAACTTCGTATCTTTACGATGGCAAATTCCGAAGTTACGAAAAAAGCCGTTAAAGCAATTAAAATGGCTATAAAAACCAAGTTTAATATGTCCAAATAAGTTCCCCATATCCCGCTAGAAACGGGCAGGGTGTCACCTCCTGATAATGTGAAAATGGGATTAGCTTGTTAGGCTGGAAAGGGAACGGAGCAGTGCATTGCTTTCAACAGTCAGCTTCTTGGAAAGGCCATCCTTCTGTTCTTCATCCAGTGTATTAATTAGCGGCATGAGAACGGATATTTCCTGGTGAAGCTGCTTCATTTGCAGTGTGACTGCGTCGATGTGCTTTTCAACATCCCCTGTACGTATCTCCCTTTTCGTCTTCATTTCTAGTTTTCTTTTAATCTCTTCAAGCGGAAGATGCAGTTTTTTGCATTCTTCAATAAATCTTAAATCGGACAGTACGTCTTCAGAATATATTCGGTAGTTTGATTTTGAGCGTTTCGCTTTTATAAGGCCAATGCTAGTATAATAGTCAATTGTTCTTTTAGATACATTAGCAATACTTGCTAATTCGCCGATACGATAGTAAGCCCCATCATATCACCTCTGCTTTTGGTTACTTATATCTCACCCGAGTACCGCTCCGTAAAGAGATATAGTTAGAATTAATTATACTTTAGCCCAAACCATACAGTCAAACGTAGCAGTTTGGAAAAAAGGGTTACTTTTATTTTATGAAAAAATGAATAAAATATGAAATAAAAACATTCGGAAAAATTAAAAAAATGCTTTTACTCTAAGTTCCAGGAGAAAAATATCAGACCCTGGAACCTATGCAAAAGCAGCTGTTAAGTTTTTATGACTTCAATATACGATATGTGGTGGCCATCTATTTCTTGAATAATGAATTTGTAGCCCTCTTCTTCCACAAAGTCACCCTGAACAAGATCATACTTTTGAGTCAGGATCCAGCCTCCAATTGTATCTACATCCTCTTCGCTAAGATTAGTGCCAAGAAGGTCATTTGCCTCCGAAATCAACAGCTTTGCATCCAGGATAAAATGGCCTTCATCCATTTTCTGTACAAGCGGGAGTTCGTCTGTGTCAAATTCGTCACGGATTTCACCAACTATCTCTTCAAGGATGTCCTCAACTGTGACTAATCCTGCTGTTCCGCCATATTCATCCAGGAGAATAGCCATATGTGATCGGTCTTTTTGCATTTTTAAAAGTAAATCATGAATAGGAATGGTTTCAATAACCCTTATAACAGGCTTAATATACTGCAACAATGGTTTTTCGCCTTCACATTGTTTTCTTACACAATCTGTTAATATTTCTTTGACATTAATAATGCCCAGAATATTATCCTTATCACCCGAAGTGACGGGATATCTGGTATATCGCTCATCCAGTATGACGTCCAGTATTTCTGATAAAGTGGATTCCTCGGGGAGACTGACAATCTCGGTTCTTGGAACCATGATTTCTTTTGCTACCCGGTTATCAAACTCAAAAATCCGGTCGACATATTGAAACTCTGAAGGGTTGATTTCACCGCTCTTTAAGCTTTCGGATAAAATGATGCGAAGTTCCTCTTCCGAATGGGCCATCTCGTGTTCCGACACAGGTTTAAGTCCAAAAAGCCCAGTGACAATCCTTGCTGAACCATTTAGAATCCAAATAAATGGATACATAATTCGGTAAAACCATATTAATGGCTTTGAGAAAGTTAGCGTTATAGCCTCTGCTTTTTGAATGGCAAATGTTTTAGGCGCAAGCTCTCCAATTACCACATGCAGAAAAGTCACAACAGCAAATGCAATAACAAAAGAAAGAATATGGGTAATAGATGCCTGCAGGTTCAAGCTTTCAAAAACAGGCCGCAGCAGCCTTTCAATGGTAGGTTCTCCCAGCCAGCCAAGGCCCAGTGCTGTAATCGTTATTCCAAGCTGGCAGGCAGATAAATATTCATCCAGATTGCTGATGACCCGTTTCGCTGAATGAGCTTTGGCGTTTCCTTCAGCAATCAGCTGATCAATCCGTGAAGTACGAACCTTTACAATGGCAAATTCAGAAGCAACAAAAAAGGCAGTTAAAGCGATTAAGAAGAATAATAACAATAAGTTAAGGATAGTCATATTAAATCCTTACATGATATGTAAGGGACAGCACCTCCTTTATAATGTACTTTTCCCTTTCTTCATGGATTTTACAAATAGATACGCTTAAAAAGCTTTGTTTACCATGAAACTACCCTTATATAGGAGAAAGATAACAATAAAAGGGGCAATAAGCTGAAAGATGTCACAAGAATTTCTTTGACAAACTGAATTTGAGTAAGAACACTTTGATGCTGTTAATGCCAGCCTTACGATAATAGTGGTTCCTGAGCTGGAAAGGCTTCTGCAGAGCTTTTGAGAGTCACAAAAAGGCGATTTCTATTATTTATTGATAAGTTTGCACCTGAGAAGGGGAAACTGCTGCTAATAAAAATGCTTATTCATTTTTGGGTACAGATATGGGGCTGAAATTCGAAAAGGTGACAAAACCAAGTGAGGCGTGTTTAGGCATTGCGTGGGATGAACCTGTCATGTTCAATGGTATATAAAAATCAAGAGTTATCATGAAAAAGAAGCCTGCAAAGAGGCTTCCTTAATTAAAAATTCCATTCTCTTGCAAGCATTCCGTACACGGCAAGGTCATGATATCGATTATAAAGAAGCTCCCCGTCACGGATAATTCCTTCTTGTTTAAAGCCGAGCCTTTCAGGAATCGCCCTGCTTTTCAAATTTTTAACTCCACAGCGAATTTCGACTCTGTTTAACTTCAAATCAATAAAAGCGTGATTAACCATGGCCTGGACACTGCGCGTCATAATTCCCTTGCCCTCAAAGCCTTTAGCCAGGTAATACCCGATGCTAGTCTGCCCATTGTGCCAGTCAATCTGATGAAAGCCGATTGAGCCTGCAAGCCGGCCCCGATATCGGATGCCAGCATTAAAGCCATTATTATCAGCAAATTGTTTCAGCCACATTGGAATAATGGAATGATACTGGACAGGCGATGCCATGTTATCAACCCAGGGCAGCCACTCCCTTAAATGCTTGCGGTTGCTATCGACTAGATTGAAAAGATCTTCGGAGTGGTGCAGCTGAAACAATTGCAATTCAATATTCTTATCTACTTTTAAGGAAAACACAGGCAACTCTCCTTCTTTTTTTATTTGGCTCTGTAAAATTTCCTGTTTGATATTGGCACCCTGTTGATTAGAAACGTAAGACCCTCGAAAATACATTCGCATTTCCTTGGTGTGGTGTTGATTCAAGGATGCAGAATCAACGCCCAGCAGGAGAATCGAGTGCAAGGGGAGACCCGGCAGTCCACAGGCGCCGTGGGGGCTCCCAGACCGCCATTGGTTCGCTTGATTGCCCTGGAGTGGAAGCCAATAAGCAAGTTTAACAGAACCTTTTATTTAAATAGTTCTATAATAATAGGAAACTTTAAAATAATACATAAATTTTTGGTAAAAACAACAAAAAACTTATTCTTCCAGAGAAATGTGAGTTTCAAGAAAAAATTATCCGGGTATAATTCCTGAAAATATTTTGTCTTAAATAATATTTTTTAAAATTATATTAACGGAGGTATAACCTATGAAGCTCACAACAAAAATTATTCTGGGCTTAATTTTGGGTACCATAACAGGCTTGGTGTTAAATATGGCAGCACCTGAATTATTTAAAACAGCAGATACATGGCTATTTGGCCCTCTTGGTAAGATATTCATCAATTTAATCAGCATGCTTGTTGTACCGATTGTATTATTCTCAATCATTCTGGGTGTAGCAGGTTTGGGCGATCCGAAAAAGCTTGGCCGAATTGGTGCTAAAACAATAGCCTATTTCCTTTCCACGACAGCCATTGCCCTTATTATCGGGATTTCACTCGCTTTAGTCATTAAACCTGGTGAAATGGGGAAATTTGATACTTCCGGGGCAGAGTTCAAGTCTGAAGAAGCACCGCCTGTCAGTGAGACATTATTGAATATTATTCCAGTAAACCCTTTTGAGGCATTAACTTCTGGAAACATGCTCCAGGTTATTGCTTTTGCTATATTTGTTGGTTTTGCTCTTACTGCATTAGGCGAGAAAACAAAAGGCATCCTAAATCTGGTTGAGCAAGGAAACGAAATTATGATGTTCCTGGTTAGCATTGTGATGAAATTTGCCCCATACGGAACCTTTGGGCTGATTGCCTCTGCAATTGGCAGCCAGGGGCTGGATGCTATAAAGGCAATGGGCATTTATATGCTTGTTGTTGTGGGAGCATTATTTTTCCATGCTATTGTTACCTATGGAACAGCCGTATACTTTCTGGGAGACAGAAACCCTATTTCTTTCTTTAAAGGATTTGCTCCTGCCATGGGAGTGGGTTTTAGTACTTCAAGCAGTAATGCGACTCTTCCAATTTCGATGGAAACTGCCCAAAAAAATCTCAAAGTTCCCGAATCGGTCAGCAGCTTTGTGCAGCCTCTTGGGGCAACGATTAATATGGATGGCACTGCCATTATGCAGGGGGTTGCGACAATTTTTATTGCCCAGGTGTACAATACAGATTTAACCATTGGGCAAATGGCTGCAGTTGTCCTGACAGCTGTATTGGCAAGCATTGGTACAGCAGGCGTTCCAGGTGTAGGGTTGATCATGCTGGCCATGGTTCTCCAATCTGTTAACCTTCCTGTGGAGGGGATTGGCTTGATTCTCGGAATTGACCGTTTGCTGGACATGATCCGTACTTCAGTCAACATAACCGGTGACGCATCATGTGCGGTTGTAGTGGCAGAAACGGAAAGAAAGCGGACCCTCAAGCTTTCTGCCGGAAAAAAAGAAAAATCCTACAAGACATCCATGAATGAAATATAAAATAAAGGCTGACTCCTAATTTTAGGGAGTCAGCCCTTTTTTATTTAATCAGCTTTTTGTTCAATAATCGGCAGGAGTATGCTGAATACAGTTCGATCGGGGTTAGAGTCACATGTAAGCTTTCCTTGATGCTTTTCAATTATTTCCCTGCAAACAAATAATCCAAGTCCGGTTCCAAGAGTTTTTGTCGTTACAAATGGCTCAAATATGGATGAAACAAGATGGTCGGGAATACTCGGACCGTTGTTAGCAATATCAAGTTTGATTTGCCCTTTTCCAGTTAACTTGCTTTTAATTTCAATTACAGGATCGCTTCGGTATTGGGTTAGGACATCGATTGCATTAAAAATGATATTAATTAACACCTGGCGGATTTCATCTGCATAGCCTTTCAGGTGAATTTCCTGCTTCAAGTCCTGCAAAATTTTGACCTTTCCATCCAAAATACTTGGGTACAAAAAAATCAGCACTTCTTCTATTAATTCATTTAAGGAAAAAGTGATTTTTTCCTTTCCAATCAATTCCTTTTTGGAAAGAAGCAAAAATTGGGATATTCGAAAATTCAATTGTTCCAGTTCATTTGAAATGATATCCAAATATTTCATATTTGGATGTTCGGATTTCAGCAGCTGGATAAAACCCTGTACGGAAGTAAGCGGGTTTCTGAATTCATGGATAAAGCTCGATGTCATTTGCCCAAGCAGAGTTAATCTGTCCTTATGGGTAGAATCGATAAATTGGGTTTTTTCTTTGATAATCTGGTCTTTAGCATCTGTATATCTTGAAACTGCATGATATAAAAATTGATCAAAGCAATAACTGATTTTTTCATGGTACTCCTGCAATTCATGGAAGCTAATATCAGCATGGTTCAAATACTTTTGAACGATTGAACGGCCGATGTTCACATTGTGAACAAAGTCTCCAATGTTTATTTCAGCTTTAACACGCTGTTCGGCCACAGAGTATGCGAGCTGCTGAATATATATTTCCAGATCATTCTCATTCCTTAGCAGAAACTGGATAACAAGATTGAACATCGCATCGCCGTTGTCTCGAATCTTTTCTTTATATGGATCATCGTCTGTGATGAGAACTTTTTTCTTCCATTCATTCAAAAGGGTTTCTCTCTCGTTAAGCAATAGTTCCAATACGACATCATTTGTTTCGATTGCCATTTTTACCTCCACTCTTTCGCAAAAAAACAGTCTATTCCATAGATTTCGCTAGAATGCGGCAAAATCCTTTGTAAATTTTATGGAAAATTAAAGCAGCTTTTATAATAATTTCAGCTCTTACTTTCCAATCAACAGGGTGCAAATATCAACAAGAAGATTTAGCAGAGGCCAATTTTAAAGCAGATTTTACGAATTAGCTTTAGAGCACAGTGATAAATAACACAGCAATCTTTCAAAAATATTGTTATAAATAAAGAGAATCATTCTCACTTATTAATAGATTAGGGTGAAGGATTATGCTTGGAACATTAATGATTGGTGATAAGTGCAAAATTTTGAATTTGGCCAATATTGATTTTGCTGTCAGAAGGAGACTGCTTGATCTTGGCATTACGGAAGGCACAGAGGTGTGTATTAAATGTCTGATGCCATTTGGAGGTCCTGTAATGGTAGAGTCTTGTGGCCAATGTGTGGGCATCCGCAGAAAGGAAGCTCTTCAAATAGAAGTGGAGAGATTGTAATGGAAATTGCGCTGATTGGAAACCCGAATACAGGGAAAACATCTCTTTTTAACCATCTGACAGGCTCGTATGAATATGTCGGAAATTGGAGCGGCGTTACTGTTGAGAAGAAAGTCGGTGTATTTAAAAATAATCAAGATAAATTGATTGATTTACCGGGGCTGTAACACTTAATCCTTTATCAAAGGACGAAGGAGTTGTTACCCGGTTCTTGCTGGAAGAACCAGTTGATAAAATGCTCAATATTCTAGATGCAAGCCAACTTGAACGGAATATGCATCTGACTATTCAGCTGCTTGAATATGACAAGCCGGTTATCATAGGGTTGAATATGATAGATGTGGCGGCCAAAAGGGGAATCTTACTAAACCCGAATACACTTTCAAATACAATCGGAGTTCCCGTTTCCCCTATTGTAGCAAGGACGGGAAAGGGATGTGAAGAGCTGAGCCTGATTGCATCAGACCAGTCTGTGAAATTTCCCCATGCCCGCATTGTATATTATGGAAAAGAAATAGAGGAAGCCATCAAAATTCTTGATCAAAGATTGAAAGATCAAACTAATCTATCGACAAGATGGCTTGCCCTGCAGCTTTTTGAAGGAAACCAGTTTGTGTACGATTATGTGAAAGAGCTTACGGGCGAGGAAATACTTAAACAGCTTGTGAATGAGGTTGGAGAAGCCTTAAAAATGAGCACTCCAGGAATGGAACTTGAACGCTGGATATACCAAAAACGAAAAGAAAAGATTGATAAAATTTTCGCTGAAGCAGCATTTAGAATAAATGAGCATGACACTCCGCTTTCCTTAAGGATTGATAGAGTTGTCACTCATAAATTTTTAGGGATGCCGATCTTTTTTTCGTTAATGTATTTTATGTTTATGCTGACATTTGACTGGCTTGGTTTTCCTTTATCTGACGTGCTGGATGCTTTCATAACGGGTAATATTTCGGAATTATTGGCACAGCTGCTAACGATGGCCGGAGCCTCTTCGTTTATCCATTCTCTTATTCTGGACGGAATTGTGGCGGGAGTAGGGGGAGTTCTGGTATTTGTTCCACAGATTTTTATTCTCTTTTTCTTTATTTCTTTACTTGAAGACTCAGGTTATATGGCAAGGGTTGCGCTTGTTATGGATCGGCTGATGGAGACGGTTGGCTTAAATGGAAAAGCTTTCATACCTATGATTATTGGTTTTGGATGCAATGTTCCGGGCATCATGGCAGCCCGTACAATTGAAACTCCAAAAGAAAGACTGCTGACAATCCTTCTGACTCCATTAATGTCATGTTCAGCAAGATTACCTGTATATGCCTTATTTGTCGGAGCGTTTTTTGCCCAGCAAAAAGCTTTAGCTGTTTTGTCCCTCTATATATTGGGAAGTGCAGTTGCCCTTATATTAGCAAAGATTTTTTCTTCTACAATACTTAAAGGGGAGACTTCCTTATTCGTGATCGAACTTCCGCCTTACCGGATGCCCCAATTCAAGGCATTATGGAGAAGCACCTGGGATAAAGGGAAAGGTTTTATTAAAAAAGCCGGCACGTTTATTTTTGCAGGATCTGTTTTGGTTTGGGTGGCATCTTATGCAGGGCCTCAAGGAATCAATGTGGAGATGGATTCCAGCTATCTTGCAGGGGTAGGCGGGATAATAGCACCGGTGCTTCAGCCGCTGGGATTTGATTCCTGGCAGGCAGGGGCAGCGCTGTTAACCGGATTTCTTGCAAAAGAAGCGATCATTTCTACCATGAATATCATTTACTATGTTCCGGATACAGGCAGCCTGCAAGGATTAATGGCAGACTATTTTACGCCTCTTTCAGCTTATAGCTTCATGGCTTTTATTCTTTTATATATTCCTTGCCTTGCAACAACGGCTACGATTTACAAAGAGACTGCTTCAAAAAATGGACAGCATTCTCGATAATTTATGCCCTGGTCATCGCTTATATTTTATCCTTGGTGATTTATCAATTGGGCAGATTTCTTGGATTTGCATAAAGGTGGGGTGAGATCGATATGGCGGCAAATATTATACTGGGTGTATTGATTTTTGGATATGCAGGCTTTTCACTGTTTAAGTTTATTCATAAATCTAAAGAAGGCAAATGTGCAAGTTGTGCTATAAAGAACTCCTGCTCTTCTATATGCCATACAGCTAAAGGGAATGATCATATAAAGTAAATGAAAAAACTGACATAAACTGCTGAGAAAAACAGCAGTTTATTTTATTTGAAATTTTGCCACTATTTCTTTTATAATAAGATGATCAGGTGTAAATTTACACCATAAATGAAAAGGAATGAAGCTGCATTGACAAGAGATGAAATTATCCTAAAGGTATCTGATAAAATCCGCTTAATCCGTACGGAAGCAGGCTATACACAAGATAAGATGGCAGAAATAATTGGAGTTTCAAAGAAGACCCTTGTACAAATTGAAAAAGGGAGAGCGGAAGCAGGCTGGTCAACAGTTGTCGCTGTCTGTGCTTTGTTCCGGGAAACTGAAACAGTCAGATTTCTTTTTGGAAATGAACCGCTTGAGGTTTTGGAAACGGTTGCCAGAGAGGGAATCGATTATAGAAAGGAAAAGACGCTTGGCGGTAAAATCTGGTGGCGTGAAATAAAGAGAAGCAATGGTTTAATTCTTCAGCAGAACATAATCAGCCAGCATTACCGGATCATTGACCAGGATCATTTCCGCATCTACAGCAGTTTTGATGAAGCTTCCTCGAAAGAACGGTTTGAAGAATTGTCAGCAGAAAATGGTGGCCTTTTGGGCTAATAGTATAGTTTCGGAGGGGTGAAGATGGCTCCAAACATCGCGCTTTTCCTCATTTACCCGCTTTCGGCTATTGTGATTGCCGCATTTTTTAAAATTGTGTTTTGCGGCTCTAACAGGGCTAATGGCTGGATCATTCTCTTAATATATATTCTTTCAATTTTGGAATCTATCTGTTTGTGGAGGGAGCCTTTGCAAAAGGGCTGCTTAATCAGGATATACTCAAGCCTGGACTGTTTACAGACTTAAAGATCCGGCAATGGATAGATATATTTTTGGTACCTAATACATTCACCTTTCTATACATAGGCATAAGTTTTTTATTTCTTAGGGGATATGACAGAATTCCAGCTGAAGCGCGAAAAATACGGATGAAGCAAGGCAGATTATCGAACAGCAAAAAAGAAGCACTATAGGACCGTTTCATAAAAGAAGCAGCCTTTATCAGGCTGCCTCTTTTATTGAAATGGCTAATCTGTATTAAAGCATCTTTGGATTTTCCTTATCTTTGGCAATCAGCACCGGACATGGAGCGTTTCGTGCGATCTTGGCACTTGTGCTTCCAAGAAACATCCTTTTAATTCCCCCTTTACCGGAGTTCCCGACAATAATCAAATCTGCATCTTCAACAGCAGCATAGTCACAAATGCTATCGGCAGGGTTTCCTTCGAGAACATCATATTTGGCATTAATATTGTACGGTTCAATTGATTCCCTTGCGTTGTAAAAGGCTTTGTCGACACTGTGTGTGACTTTTGCATGTGTGGTGATATTTGATTCATCGTGGTAGACTGGCAGCGGAGGAATCTGAATCCCTTCAAGCAAATAGCCGTTTGTTCTAACCGGCTCTACGACCTTTTCATTACTAACAGGAATATTTTCAATTTTTTCTTCAAAAACCTGGGCAACCAGCAATTGGGCATCATGATTTTCTTTCACTAAGCTAATAGCTAAATTTAAAGCTTTCTTGCTTCCTTCTGTATCATCATAACCAACTACGATACGGTTAAATTGTAAACTCATTCTCGATCATCCTTTCGTGAGGAATAAAAATGAAGTTACCTATTGTATATATACCCGCCTGCACAAAAAACAATCTTCACACAGTCAGACTGGAATCGGCATATTATTTTAAAGCCCCCAAAAAACCCAAGGGAGCCGCGAAAATTTTAGTAATACTTTGGATTAGTGTAGAAGTATTTGAGCAGATATAAAAGCGAAAGTTACTGTACAGCCATAGCATTGAAATAAGGTAAGCATTCGATCTCTTCGATTGCTTTTTTTTTATGAAAGTTCTGTTTTTTTCAACAAAGGTGTGTAATAGCTGTTTTTTTGGGTAAATGTATATGTCAGGCATATTTCTGTTTACCGATTTGGGAATAAAATACTATATGAAAACTTTATCTTTGCAGTTATCCTGATAACCGTATAGACTGATAGCTGCCTAATTAGGCAAGGTTCAAATTTGGATCAAAACACTGGGGTTCGCTTCAATACAAGTGAGCCCAGCAGAAGCTTTAAAGTAAGAGAAATTGGAGGACTTATGAGCAAGAAAACTTCATTTATTAACAGATTTCAATCAACATGGAAAAAGCTCCACTTAACGCAAGTATCTATATTACTGGCATCCACATTGGTTTTAGCATTCCTAAGCTTCGTTTATTTTTCATACAAAGATGCAGATATAAGTGCGCTTGAAGCCGGATTGGCACAGTCTACCATTATTTATGACGCTGATGGAGAAATCGCCAGCAAAATTTCGGCAAATAAAAACGAGGGAGTTTCGATTGACCAAGTTCCGGATCATATGAAAAATGCTGTCATTGCCATTGAAGATCACCGCTTTTATGAGCATGGAGGAATTGATTTAAAGGGAATAGGCAGAGCATTTTTCACTAACATGAAGGCCGGGGAGATCGTTGAGGGGGGGAGCACGCTTACCCAGCAGCTGACTAAAAATGCCCTTCTGTCGTCTGAGAAAACCTACAAGCGAAAATTGGAAGAATTCTTTCTAGCGCTGGAAATTGAAAAGGAATATAGCAAAGATGAAATTTTACAAATGTATCTAAACCAGGTTTATTTTGGAGAAGGGGCTTGGGGCATTAAGCGGGCTGCTATGAAATACTATGCAAAAGATGTGCAGGACCTGACTGTAAGCGAAGCAGCTTTGCTTGCAGGGTTGGTTAAGGCTCCTTCAGCAATTAATCCTTATCAAAGTGAAGAGAAGGCAATTGAACGAAGAAACTTAGTCCTGGATCGAATGAAGGAACACAACTTCATTTCTGAAAAGGAATGGGAAATAGCGAAGAATGAAAAGCTTGTTTTTGATGACAGCGGCGGTGATCCTTTAAAGGGGAAATTTCCTTATTATGTAGATGTTGTGCTGGAGGAAGCTATAGAGAAATATGATCTTTCACTCGATGAGCTGCTTAGCGATGGTTATCAAATCTACACTGAATTGGATCAGGAGATGCAAAGAAGTGTAGAAGAAACTTATAAGAATGATGCCCTATTCCCTCAAGGCACTGGCGATCGATTGGTACAGAGCGGAGCCATCCTGCTTGATCCTCAAAATGGCAGCATCCGTGCTCTTGCTGGCGGCAGGGGTGAGCATACTCTTTTAGGCCATAACCGTGCAGTTCATGCGGTAGGACAGCCTGGATCAACCATGAAGCCAATCGTACCTTATACAGCTGCCCTGGAAATGGGATGGAATATAGAAGACGAGCTAAAAGATGAAAAAATGACTTTTGGAAAGGATTATGAGCCAAACAACTATAATGGACAATTCCGCGGAAATGTTCCAATGTATGAAGCGGTCAAGGATTCTTTAAATGTTCCTGCAGTGTGGCTCCTTGATGAGATTGGAATGGATAAAGGGGTAGATGCTGCAAAGCGATTTGGAATACCTGATGAAGCCATAAATCGGAATCTCGCGCTTGCGCTGGGAGGCACGAGTGAGAATGTTTCACCATTAACAATGGCTCGGGCGTACGCTGTCTTTGCGAATGGCGGTCAAAGGCCGGAAGCTCACGCCATTACCAAAATAGTAGATAAAGATGGGGAGACAGTTGCAGAATGGAAAGGTAAGAATACAAGAGTCATATCTAAGGAAGTAGCTGATAAAGTTACGACCATGCTGCTGGGAGTTGTCCAGCATGGTACGGGTAAAGCTGCCCAAATTCCCGGGAGAGAAGTAGCAGGAAAAACTGGCAGCACACAAATGACAATAGAAGGAATAGACGGGGTTAAAGACCAATGGTTTGTCGGGTATACACCACAGCTCGTTGGCGCTGTTTGGGTAGGGCATGATAAAACAGATGCAAATAACTACCTTACTACATCCAGCAGTGAAGGAACAGCGCCGATATTCCGTGAGATTATGTCAGGAGCCCTTAAGAATCAGGAACCTGAGTCCTTTAATGTTCCTCAAGTTGCTGCACTTATGGAGAAAAGACAAAGGGAGCAGCAAAGAAAAGCTTGGGAGGAAAACATTAAAAAGGAAGCAGAGAAGATAAAAGAAAAAATTGAAAAGGAAAAAGAAAAATGGAAAAAGAAATGGAATAAAGGGAAAGAAAAGGGCAAAGGTAAAGGAAAAGATAGAGAAAAGAAGAATGATTAATAGTATAAACCTTCAGAGTACGGTTGAAAAGCTGTACTCTTTTTTATACCCATTGGGAGGTCATACATAATGGCAAATAAGTTCTATGATGAATTGGCAGGAGAATATCACTTAATTTTTAAAGACTGGGATCATTCCATCGACCGGCAGGGGGAAGTTTTTGCAAGGCTGTTAACCGCAGAAGGTGTAAAGAATTCTTCCGGTATTTTGGATTGCTCATGTGGCATTGGAACACAGACATTGGGACTTGCTAAAAGAGGATACAAAATAAGCGCCTCGGATATTAGCAGCAAATCGATTGAACGTGCGAAGAGTGAAGCTAAATTGAGAAACCTGAATATCCCATTTGTTCAGGCTGATATGCGGGCATTGTCATCTATTTTCTCCGATCCGTTCCAGGTTATTCTTTCAATCGATAATGCCCTGCCGCATCTGCTGACTGAAGAGGAGTGTGCATCGGCATTTTCAGAGATTCATAGTCTTCTTAAACCGGAGGGATTCTTTCTTTATTCCATCCGGGATTACGATGAAATTCTTAAAACTAAGCCAGCTTCCACTTTGCCAGCGCAAAGGCAAAATACGATAACCTTTCAGCTTTGGCAGTGGCATAAAGAAAGCAATATTTATGATTTAAAGCATTTTACCATGCTGCAAAAGGAAGGGGAATGGACAGTCTCCGAGAGGGTTTCACAGTACCGTGCCTATAAAAGGCATGAGCTGGATGAACTAGCAATAAAAGCGGGGTTTAAGCGTGTAAAATGGCTCTTTCCGAGAGCAACAGGATTCTATCAGCCGATTGCAATTGCCTATAAATAAAATAAAAAAAGGCCTGGAGTCCAGACCTTTTTAACAGTTATATATAAATTAGAATAACCAGCTAATTAAAGCGCCGATTACCACAATAGCTCCAACAACCATAAAAATAGTGCGTATCATTCAAATTCACCCCGTTCCATTTCAGATAAACAATTTGTATAGTTTATATAGTTAGTTAGATTTGAATTGTTTCGGAAGAATTGATGAAGCGTTTTTCTGTCATGCGCAGCACTGAAATATGGCTTGTACACATATCCTTAATCTTTTCAAGGTGGTCCTGCACTTCATTTCCTTCTACAATAATTTTTAGTGTCGTTTGCGGTTTAACAGTCAGCAGAAATGAAACCAACTTGGAAAGGTTTGAGGCATCTACAGCTTTATGCTTACTGTATAAATATGTAGTGCCTTTAAATTGTTTTGATGCCTGATAGATTTCCAGCATTTTCTTCATTGTGAATTTATTTTGTACGAGAACGTTAGTAGAAATAATTTCTTTCATTTTTAAAATCTCCTTTTAAAAGTTTTTTATATTAATCGATTAATAGGTGATGTCGTTTGTACTAGGAATTTACCCAGGGGGGAGAAAAGGTAAACCACACATCAACAAAGTGTGAATAATTACCTGTTATTTTTCCAATTAACGGTATAGATGGCGAGGGTTGCACTGAAAGGCGGCCAATAGATAAGATAGCAGTAGCAGTTGATCTTTAGAAGGGAGAAATTCATGCTAACTCTCATAAAAAACGCAGAAGTTTATGCTCCTAAATATTTAGGGAAAAAAGATCTTTTAATCGTTAATGACAAAATCGGTTTTATTCAAGATTCCATACAAAAACCCGAGGGCTTCGTTGATATCGAAGTAGTTGAAGCAGAAGGGAAGATTGCGGTTCCAGGTTTTATTGATTCCCATGTCCATATTATCGGAGGCGGCGGGGAAGGCAGCTATAAAACACGGACTCCCGAGATACAGCTGACAGATGCTACCTTATCAGGCATCACTACTCTGGTAGGGGTTATCGGGACAGACGGAACAACGAGGGCGATGGCTAGCCTAGTTGCCAAAGCAAGAGGTCTGGAGGAAGAAGGCATTACCTGCTATGTACAGACCGGCTCGTACCAGGTCCCAGTCAAGACACTGACAGGCAAGATTGAGGATGATCTTATCTTGATTGATAAAATTATTGGTGTTGGGGAAATAGCTATTGCTGATCATCGTTCATCCCAGCCAACAGTTGAAGAAATAGCCAAAATTGCCTCTTCAGCACGGATCGGCGGCATGCTCTCCGGCAAATCTGGAATCGTGAATGTCCATGTTGGAGACAGTTACGATCACTTGAAACTCATTGAAGAAGTAGTGGAAAAAACGGATATTCCAATCAAGCAATTTTATCCAACGCATATTAACCGCAATCCTCATTTATTTGAAGAGGGCATTCGCTTTGCCAAAAAAGGCGGCTTTGTCGACTTTACGACAAGCAGCATTCCGATGTTTTTTGAGGAAGGGGAGGTTAAATGCAGCGTTGGCCTCAAAAGGATGCTTGATGAAGGAGTACCAATTTCGCAAATTACTTTTACCTCTGATGGACAAGCCAGTCTGCCGGACTTTAATGAACATGGCGAGTTAATCGGGCTACAAATCGGCAAAGTCTCCACACTTTATAAAGAAGTCCGAGATGCCATTTTAAATGAGGGAGTATCCATTGAAGATGCAATATCTGTTATTACTAAAAACCCGGCTTCCATTTTAAAGCTACATCGCAAGGGATCAGTAGAGGCAGGAAAGGATTCAGATCTGGTGCTATTAAATAAAGAAGATTTGTCAATCCATTCTGTATTTGCCCTCGGCAGGAAAATGGCTGAGAATGGGGAAGCGCTTGTTAAAGGGACATTTGAATAAAAACGAGAGGGCTTGGACTGTAAAGGTTCAAGCTTTTTTATAAGGTTTGGCCGGTAAAATACGAGGAGTTGACGATAAATTTGATAAAGTTGTTGATTTATTGGCTTAGTTGATGATATATATCCGCAGTTGAGGATATTTCTCCTAAAGTTGATGATAAAGTCCTTTCCGGCTGGTAAAATGGATCAGTTTGAATAGTAAAAGCCTTACATAATCTTTAATAAGGATTTAAAACTCAAAAAATTCATATAATTAAGCTAGTATTTTATAAGCATTATCAGTCTCCAGGAGGAGATGGATACCATCAGAAGCCGCTTATGCAAAGGTTATTCCTGAGATAAAATTTAGCTATAAAACAGGGGAACTGAGGTAAATGTGATGAAGAAATTTAAAGAAATTTTTCAAAATGCCAATTATGTTAAATTGTTTTTTGCTAATTTTACTTCACAGATGGGCAGTACGATCGGCCTTACAGCATTTATGTTTTTTCTTCTCGATCGTTTTTCAGAGCAGCCTTTATATGCAACTTTAACTGAGCTGATGTTTTCGGTGCCGACTTTAACTGTATTTTTCCTTGTCGGTGTGTTTGCGGACAGGATGGACCGCCAGAAAATAGCTTATTATTGTGATTGGATTAGCGCATTGCTGTCCATTGTGCTCCTGATGACCATTATCATCGGCTGGATGCCGCTGATTTTTATAGTATTATTTCTAAGAAGCGCAATCCAAAAGTTCTTCTTCCCTGCTGAGCATGCCATGATACAAGGAATATTAAAAAATGAAGACTACACAACTGCTGCGGGTCTGAATCAGGTTGTTATGAGCTTATTCATGCTTTTTGGCAATGGTCTTGGCATTCTCGTATATTGGACGGTCGGCGTTTACGGGGCGATTTTGGCTGATGCGATTACATTCATTATTAGTGCGTTATTAATAAAATCCTGCCGTATCCCTGAGGAAGTCAGACTGCCAAATGGAAGCCATAAGCTGAAAGATCTTAATATACCGCTAGTCTTTAAAGATTTTAATCTAGGAATGAAGTATATTTTCCAGCATAAATTATTATCTGCCTTGCTTATTGGTTTCTTTGTTTTCGGGGTTGTGAATGGAGGGTTTTCAGTAATGCCTATTTTCATGCTGAAGTACAAACTCGAGCCGCAATCATACGAAGAATATTCCATCTTACTAGGTATACTATTTGGGGTCGGTGTGCTGATTGGAAGCTTTATTGCTTCTTTGCTTACTCAAAAATTCAAGCTCTACCAGCTGATCATTTCTGGACTGCTGATTTCGGGAAGTTTTATAGTTGCAGCTTCATTCGCAGAAACTACATTTATTTTTCTTTCCCTGTTATTTGCTGCAGCGTTTGGATTGCCTTTCGTGAATATCGCCTTAGGAGGATGGATGCCAAGCATTGTTGACCCAAAAATGATGGGAAGGGTTCAGGGATGGATCAGCCCGTTGATGATGCTTTCCCAATCTTTAACACTTGGATTCATTGCTGTCAGCTTCCCTGGATTCCTTAAAGTTGAAATGCTTTATTGGATGGTAGGCGGCTGTTTGGCGCTTGTCGGTGTTTTTTACAGCCTTGTGTTGCCGAAGTTAACAAAAGAATCAGAAAAAAATACAAAAACACATTCTTTGGAACAAACTGGTACAGTATAATAATATTAGTAGTATAATAGTCCCTTTAATAGGGGCTTTTTGTATATAAAAAAATTATTTTTAAAAATAATGAACGAATTCATCTCTTGAGCGTCTTATGAGTGAAATAAACAGTTAACAATGGGATGATGGAGAAGAGAGGAAAGAAGCTGATGGAGGAGAAATACCTTATTATAAGTGCCAAACGAGGAGATCAGCTAGCTTTTGCCATGCTTTTTAAAAATAACTATCCCTTTCTGGTTAAGTACTTAATCAAAATTACGATGAATCCTGACACTGCAGAAGAGCTCGCTCAGGAAACGATGGCGAAATGTGTGGAAAAAATCAGTATGTATAATGGTAAAGCGAAATTTTCCTCTTGGCTGATTTCGATTGCGACCAATTTATATATTGATCAGCAGCGAAAGTCTAAAAGAGAGAGAAATTGGAGACAGCAGGAAGAAGCATTCAGGAGGATGAAATGGCAGCTTGAAAGCCGAAATGAGGAATGGAATGATGCCTTATCAGCCCTTGGAAAGCTTAAAGAAGATATCCGAATCCCAATTATACTGAAACATTATTACGGCTATTCTTATGAGGAAATAGGAGAGATGATGAAAATATCTGCTGGCACTGTTAAGTCAAGAGTCCATAACGGGATAATGGCTGTAAGAGAGGAGTTGAAACTTCATGACGAACCGAAAAGTGCTGCCGCTCGAACACGAACATCAAAATGAAAACGATTTGGCAGCTATAAAGGAGATAGAGGATGGATTAGATTTGCTTGAAAATAATGTCCAGATGTACACACCTGATCTGCAATTCTTTGAACAATTGGTTTTGGATCAAAGGCAAATCATGAAAAAGAAGTTCATGAGGGAAGTGGCCATCTTTATAGTTGTTGCGCTCCTTGTTGTAAGTTCTGTTTTGTTCATGCTGTACCAGCTTCCGGTTGCATTTTTTATTTTGCAGGGAATTGTCACTGTTTTTATTATTGCTTATAGTACAGTCAGCTTTGTTAAGCAGGTGAATGGTACATGAATAACGAAGAAATCTCCCTTCCATTACTTATAGTTGTCGGGATCATTTTAATTGCACAAAGCACCTTTTTATTTTTGAATGCAAGAAAGCATGGGCATAATTATTGGCTATGGGGAATAATCGGCTTGATTCAGGCACCAATGCCGACGCTGTTTTATTTGATTTTTGTTAGAAAGATTTGGCAGAAAAAAGATAAGTATTGAGGGATGGATGAATGAAAAAATTAAAGCAGATGCTCCTGCTTACGGCTACAGGCGGCCAGCTTCTAGGCGTTATCATGCTATTCATTAATATTAAGGCAGCAATTATGTTTTATATTTTATATGCAATTATGATTTTTGCGATATTTATTGTACTGCTGGTTGAGAGAAAGAAAGAAAAAGAGGAGGATGACGGGAATGATTATCGTAACTACTGATATTGTACATGGAAAAGAAATTAAAGAAATAAAAGGATTTGTAAGAGGCAGTACTGTCCAGACCAAACATATCGGGAAAGATTTATTGGCAGGGTTAAAAACGATTGTAGGCGGAGAAATTGGCGAGTATACAGAAATGATGGATGAAGCAAGGCAAAAGGCTATTGGGAGAATGGTGGAGGATGCCAGGGCAAAAGGGGCAAATGCAATCATTGGCATGCGCCTGCAAACTTCGGCAGTCATGCAAAATGCTGCGGAGATTATCGCCTATGGAACAGCAGCAGTTGTTGAAGAATAATGGGAAATTAACCAGCTGAATTCGGCACGGGTTCGGATACCTGTCACTTTTCACAAAAATACGCTTGAAAATCTGCTTATAATTGTTATACATTTTGTCCTGCAAAATGCAGGGCTTTTTATTATGTAAGAATATTACAAAGTGCCACCTAATGTATAATGCATTTTATGGCCAAAGTACTGTTATAAAACTAAATGTTGATTTCACTGTGTTTGAAAAATAACCGGAAAAATTCCGTTTAAAATGGGAAATACCCATATTTCCTTAAGAATAAGCGGAGTTTTTTCGCTTATATGATCTAAATCTTTGAATTTTGGCTTATTTAGAGCAGTTAACCGGAATTCCTCCGCTTATCTCTGCTTCTTAAGCTTCCACTATATACATTAGCCGGAAATTCTCCGCCTATTAATTCTCATATCTATACGAAAATCATTAATGAATAATTACGAGCCAAAGAGAAACTTAGTTTGTAACTAAAAATCACAGCATTTTGCAATCCAATTTGCGAGGTAACAGAAATCTCTGTAACCTTACATTTCGAAATACAAATTGGACCACTTTTTCCGGCCTATTTTTATAATTATTCGCGTTATATCATGAAAAATGACCATCAAATTCACATGCAAATTGATGGTCATTCTAATATTTGCGACAGGTAAAAGAACCCGTTACTGAATTCGGCTGGTTTTTTTATTGTGCAATTAACAAATAAATGGAAAAAGATGCTGATTTGGTTTTGGATTCTAAAAAGAGGGAAGTTATTTGAAGGATAATATTTTTGGGAAAAAATACTTTAAAATTGACTAAAGAATATTATGTGATTTTCAAAGCTTTTTTTAGTGAAATCCTTTACAATAAAGTGATAGTTCATTTATTTTAATTACCTAGATCTAATGACGCTGGAAAGAGGTTAGGAGTTTTTTATGCTATATTACCGCACCTATGTGAAAGATGAATCTTTGCCCTGGGTAACCTTTGTGCATGGCGCAGGAGGAAGCTCTGCTATTTGGTATAAACAAATGAGAGAGTATAAAAAGTATTTTAATGTACTGCTGGTAGATTTGCGCGGCCATGGACAGTCCGGCAGAGGAACTTGGGAAGAAGGGGATCATTTCTCAGAGGTGTCCCGGGAAATTATTGATGTACTGGATCATTTGTGTATCGAGGAATCCCATTTTGTCGGTATTTCTTTGGGAACCATTGTGATTCAAACAATTGCCCAGGACCATCCTTCAAGAGTTGCATCTATGATTCTTGGCGGTGCCATTACGGAATTGAATTGGCGGACAAGATTTTTGATTGCGATAGCTAATATGACAAAGTATATGATGCCTTATATGGTTCTTTACCGTTTGTTTGCCTGGATCATTATGCCAAAGAAGAATCATCTTGAATCAAGGCACGCATTTGTAAGGCAGGCTGCGAAAATGTGCCAAAAGGAATTTATAAACTGGCTCTCACTGACCAAGTCGGTGAATCCTTACCTTGAAAAATTGCAAACGAGCATTTCGCATATTCCTACCCTCTTCATCATGGGGCAGGAGGACCACCTGTTTATTAAGTCTGTTAAAACGATCACCCAAAAAGCAAAAACGGCTACATTTAAGGTTATCAAAGGAGCGGGGCACGTCTGCAATATTGATGAACCAGATTTATTTAATCAAATTACAATTGATTTTATCAATAGACAAAAACGAAGACTGGCTTCATGAAAAAAGATCCTTAATAAATAGGGATCTTTTTTTTGAATACAGAAAATTTTTAAGAATGGGAAAAAAGCCGATTGACTTTTGTGAATGGCGATGATAATCTTACCAATATGGAAAATAATGAAAAGGAGGGGTACAAAATGATCTTTATCCATCATCTTCAGAAAAAAGCTGAATACACAAAAATTGTAACCTCTCCTATAAATAAAATGAAAATGTAAGCAGGGTATTTTCTGCACTTTTTTAGGGAGCTCAGGTTACGAATCGTAACGTGGGCTCTTTTGTCTTTTAAGACATATCGCATGCCGCGGTATGTCTTTTTTTGTCTTTTGTTTCAGCTCCAGGTGGGATCGATCCGGGAGCCTCATCGGCAAAATGCCCTGTTGAGGACTCCCTTTTACTCGCTAATCCCCCGGAGATTGAAACAGCATCCTCGAATAAATCTCTGCACAAAGGAAATTCGAATGCAATCTCAAGGGGAACACGCCTTTTTTCAATGTAATAACAAAGTCAAAAAAGCTTTTTTATAGCTATTGGACAAAATTTCAGACGGTTTTACCAGTAGGAACTGCAGGATATGCCTGTTTCCATATACTTTCGCTTGAAAGAGAGCGCCTGCTGTTGAACAGCAGAAAAACAAACATTAGGAGGAGATTTACATGATTGAAGTAAGAGTGGAAAGAAAAGCAGTTTTGCCAGAGGATCTCGATGGAGGCTAGGTAAGGATCAGGTATTGGCTAAGGGAGGTTCACGGATTGAATTAGACATTTAATTCTGAACTTTCTGCGGAAAGGGGAGAGAACTTTGTTTTCAATTTTAGGGAAATTAAGCTGGTTTTTTAAAGAAAACTGGAAAAGGTATACAATAGCAATCACCCTGTTAATCATTGTCGGCATCCTGGATGTGATGCCGCCGAGGCTTGTAGGAATGGCGATTGACGATATTCATCTCGGTGCATTGGACAGTGCAAAAATTATGGAATATCTGGGTTTATTGGCATTAATCACTGTAGTGTCCTATGCCATTACGTATATTTGGATGTATCAGCTCTTTGGCGGGGCATTTCTGGTAGAAAGAAAGCTGCGGACACAGTTTATGGGCCATTTGCTGAAAATGACTCCAACATTTTTTGAGAAGAACCGTACAGGTGACTTAATGGCCAGGGCGACAAATGATTTAAAAGCCATTTCGGTCACAGCCGGATTTGGGATACTAACCCTTGTGGATTCTAGTGTCTTTATGCTGACGATTCTGTTTACTATGGGGTTTTTAGTGAGCTGGAAATTAACTTTTGCAGCCATTTTGCCTCTGCCTATTATGGCTTATTTGATAAAGGTATACGGCAAGAAGATCCATACCCGATTTATGAGTGCCCAGGATGCATTTGGAGAGCTGAATGACCGGGTCCTTGAATCGGTTTCGGGCGTAAGGGTTGTGCGCGCTTATGTACAGGAAAGAGCCGATCAGCAGCGCTTCCATAATCTTACCGAGGATGTTTATAAGAAAAATATTCAAGTGGCCAAAATTGACTCTCTGTTTGAGCCAACCATCAAAGTCATTGTCGGTCTAAGCTATCTTATTGGGCTTGGATACGGGGCTTATCTTGTTTTCCATCAATCCATTACATTGGGCCAGCTAGTTTCTTTCAATGTGTATTTAGGGATGCTGATTTGGCCGATGTTTGCAATCGGAGAATTAATCAATGTTATGCAAAGAGGAAACGCCTCACTCGATCGGGTACAGGAAACTTTATCTGCAAAACAGGATATAAAAAATCCGGAAACACCTTCTTTTGTTGAAACACCTGATAGTGTTTCTTTTGCGGATGTACACTTCCAATATCCTTCATCCAAAGCAGCAAACCTGAAAGGGATACAATTGCATATTGAGCGCGGGGAAACGCTGGGGATTGTCGGAAAAACAGGCAGCGGGAAAACCACTTTTATTAAACAGCTGCTGAGAGAGTATCCGGCGGGAACCGGTACACTTGCAATTGCTAATGTACCGATTGAAGAACAGGAGCTTGAGAGAACAAGGGGCTGGATCGGTTATGTCCCCCAGGATCACGTTCTATTTTCAAGAACCGTACGTGAAAACATTCTTTTGGGTAAAAAGGATGCGACTGAAGAAGATATGCAAAAGGCCATTGATTTGGCGGCATTCCGCAAAGATCTGGAGATGCTTCCAGAAGGGCTTGAAACGCTTGTTGGCGAAAAAGGGGTTGCTTTATCAGGAGGTCAAAAACAGAGGATTTCCATCGCTCGTGCACTTGTAAAAGATCCGGAAATACTCATACTGGATGATTCGCTGTCAGCAGTTGATGCAAAAACAGAGAAAAGTATTATCGATAATATTCGATCTGAACGAAAGAATAGAACAACGATTATCACAACCCACCGGATGTCGGCTGTCCAGCATGCCGATCATATTATCGTCCTCGATGAAGGTGTAATTGTTGAAGAAGGTTCACATGAGGAATTGATGGCCGGGAATGGCTGGTACAAGGAACAGTTTGAAAGGCAGCAGACCCAGGCTGCTGCTGAAGAGGAGGTGCTTTCATGACAACGGGGAAGCGATTATTCCGCTATGCACTTCATTATAAAAAAATAATTATTGCTGCGTTACTGATGCTAACGGTAGCTGTCGCTGCGGATCTCGCAGGGCCATTTATCGCGAAGAAAATGATTGATGATCATATCCTTGGCATTGAATCTGTCTGGTACCAGACACAGGGGGATAAAGAGGCAGTACCGTATGATGGCCACTTTTATAAAAAAGAACAAAATATCTCCAAAGGAGAGAAAACAATCGATCAGGCCCGCATTTTTCAGGTGGGCAGCCAATTTATTTTTGTAAATGAAGAAATTACTTTTGATGGGAGCAGAACCTTTAAAGATGGCACACTGGTAATAGAAAAGGGCGGGCAAACGGAAGCTTATAAAGGGAAGGTACTGACCAGTGACGAATTAATGCAATTTTACAGGCCGGAGATTCCGAAGATTTTTAAGCTGCTGGCCTTTTACTTTGGTATGCTGGTTATCGCTGCATTCTTTCAGTATGGACAGCGCTTTTATCTCCAGAAGTCGGCAAACAGGATTATTCAAAAAATGCGGAAGGATGTATTTGAACAGATCCAAAGGCTTCCAATCGGTTATTTTGATAATTTGCCGGCCGGCAAGGTGGTGGCCAGAATTACCAACGATACGGAAGCAATTCGCGAATTATACGTAACCGTATTGGCTACCTTCTTTACAAGCGCTATTTATATTTCTGGTATTTATATCGCTTTATTTATTCTGAATGCCAAGCTTGCGGCAATCTGTTTAATCCTGCTGCCGATTCTTTACGTATGGACGGTAGTGTACCGTAAATATGCATCCAAATACAATCACGTTATCCGATCCAGGGTGAGTGATATTAACGGAATGATTAACGAATCGATTCAGGGAATGAACATCATCCAGGCATTCAGCCGGGAAAAAGAGACACAAAAGGATTTTGAAAAGCTGAATACAGAGCATTTTACGTATCAAAATAAACTTCTAAGCTTGAATTCGCTGACCTCTCATAATTTAACCGCAGTGTTAAGGAATATAGTATTCGTAGCATTTATCTGGTACTTTGGGGGAGAATCCTTAAATGCATCATCAGTCATTTCACTTGGAATGCTATACGCTTTTGTCGACTATATTAACCGTCTATTCCAGCCGGTACAGGGTATTGTGAATCAGTTAGCCAATTTGGAACAGGCGCTTGTAGCAGGAGATAGGGTATTTCGTCTGCTTGATGACGAAGGTATTGATGTAAGCGATAAGCAAATTCCGCGCTATAAAGGTAATGTTATATTCGACCATGTGCATTTCGGCTATAAAGAGAATGAATATGTTTTGAAGGATATCAACTTTGAAGCAAAGCACGGGGAAACAGTGGCGCTGGTCGGCCATACCGGTTCAGGAAAAAGCTCTATTATGAATTTGCTGTTCCGTTTTTATGATCCCCAGGAAGGAAGAATCATGATTGACGGCATAGATATTAAGGAAGTTCCAAGGCAGGAGCTTCGCAAGCATATGGGGATCGTCCTGCAGGATCCGTTCCTGTTTACCGGGACCATCGCTTCAAACGTAAGCCTGGATGATCCCAATATCTCGCGTGAGACCGTCGAAAAGGCTCTTAAGGATGTAGGGGCAGATAAAATTTTTAAGCATCTTGAGAAAGGCTTTGACGAACCAGTTATTGAAAAAGGCAGCACACTATCCAGCGGGCAAAGGCAGCTCATTTCCTTTGCGCGGGCACTGGCTTTTGACCCTGCCATTTTGATACTGGATGAAGCAACCTCCAGCATTGATACAGAGACGGAAATGGTCATACAGGAAGCAATGAATGTGCTGAAAAAGGGAAGAACGACCTTTATCATCGCCCACCGTCTGTCAACAATCCGCAACGCTGATCAAATCCTTGTTCTCGACCGGGGAAAAATCGTTGAAAAAGGAAACCACGATGAATTAATGAGGCAGAACGGAAAGTATTATCAAATGTATCAGCTCCAGCAGGGATCGACACTAGCTGGGTAAAGGGGAAAGCGCCGAATGGCGCTTTCTTTTTATGTTTGTCTGCTGGAAATGGATTATCGGTCAGGGGATGTTCAACAAAACCTGGTTTATAAAAACAAAATTGACCTTTATCCTGTATAAATAATGAACAATAACTAAAAGTTGAAGAGTCAAACCAATGCTGAAGATAAAGTCCATATAATT